>JANXAM010000005.1 GCA_025062155.1 Gloeomargarita sp. SKYB120
CAGAGATTGTGGTATTCTAAGAATACTAGCACTTTTCCTAAGGATTTTCCAGAGTATTGCTTTAGCCAGTGTCTTCGTAGGGTAAAGCGATAAAAACTTTACACTCTTATCTGGATTAGCATCTGCTTGCTCCACTTGAGTCTTAGGCCAAGCCAACTCAATACGCATCATCTCAACAGCTCGGGTAGCTATTTCTCTGGCAAATGTAACATCAATAGGATAACTCACACTCATCTTTTTTCGCTGATGTGCTTCGTCAAAAAGTTTTATAGCTGAGCAGCTTCGGTTTGTCAGGGCGATGGCAGGAAACCCCAAGGTAGAGCTGCGCCCTGCGACCCAAGAGCTGACAACCATAGATGGCCCAGCTATATCATGCATTCAGTCATTTGCTCAAGTCTATAGTATTTACATATACGCTCACAAGCAGAACGCCCCATTTTTTACACTTCTCTGGATTGCTTAACAGAAGTTTAAGTGCCCTTACATAGTCGGAGAACTCCGATGAGCCCCGACGTACTATAGCAGGAAACATTTAGGTTGTCGCGCTTGGGAAGCAACCAATAGCGAAACATGTAGGGTTCCGGTTGCCGCCTATGTCAAGCATTGTGTGCTTAGCTATAAAATTCCGCAATCAGCTGTTACTAGCTCCCTCTGACCACCAACATCAGCTCCAACCGGCGTCACTCCCATTGCCATAGCTTCGTATATGGCTAATGAGATGCCTTCCTGTAAGGAAGGTAGGAAGAAGATATCGCTAATTGCAAGTAAATCTTTCATGCGTTCGTTACTAACAGAACCCAACATTCTAATTTCAGACATCCGATACCTTCTGAAGAATGATAGCAGGGTCGAAAAGAATGGCCCATCACCTGCAACTAAACCCGAAAAGGGTATATCAAGCCGCTTAAGTTTGAGAAAAACTTGTGGCATAGGCTGTTTCTGCTCAACTAGGCGACCAGCGTACAGAATAATAGGGTCAGAAACACCGATACCCATTTCTTTACAAACTTCCTCCCGGTTGTAACGGTCTGGGTTCCAGTCATCCGGGTCAATATTTGTGTAGCAAACTCTTATCTTGCCTTCAGCTGCACCTCGGTCTACCATCCATTGCTTGAGGTACTTTGAAGAAACAATTGTAAGACTGAGCTGGGACTGACTAATCATTGAAAGGCGAGGGTAACCACCACCTTTCCATTCCTCCTGCTCCATGTGCAAGTAATCTACAAATGAAACTTCTGGAAAGCAGCTACGTAGGTAAGGAAGAAGATGGTATGCAAGTTCACTATTAGCTATCAGAACAGTCTCTATCTGCCGTGACCGAATGAGGTAGCGAATAAAACGAGGATAATCACTCAAGTGAAGAAAATGGTCGAGAATGAAAATATCCGGCGTATACTTGGCAAATTCATAGTACCATGAGTTGTTCCCAGGGAGGGTGGTCACAATTGAAATTTCATAGTTGTGATAGCTTGTTAGTTGCCTTAGGATGTCTAGGTTGAATTTGTCTGCACCGCCCATCTCTAACCAGGCAGTAATTATAAGTAATCGCTTTTTAAAGGCCTTTAGAATGTTATCTGCAGGAAGTTGATCAGATATATCATGGTATGGCCTAACTGGATGTCGATAGACCTTAGGCATTCCTTTCTCCCACAAATCCGGATACCGCTCACGTAAGAGCTTGGCAAAGCGAAGCTGACGCTCAGCTCCATCCCAATTTTTCCACCGTTCTTTATGGTCGTCCCGACGGCGGTACCAACTCAGATACTCTGGGATTGTATCCCCCCAATAACCTTTATTGGCACACTTGAGCCAGAAGTCCCAATCTTCTAGTCCATCTCTATTGGTCTCATCAAATCCGCCAACCTCTAGGGCAACCGAACGATGAAACATGGCATTGGGAGTTACTCGATTTTCTTCTAGGAATTTCTCACGCTCGTGGAATCCCCCCTGCCAGAGATATTCTTGAGCACCAAATCCAAAATTATATCCTTGAACAAAGGCAAACTGTGGGTAAGATGTTAAGAACCAAAAGTACTTCTCAATAGCCGTCGGTTCGAGCATGTCATCTGAATCAAGATTGATAACGAAATCTGTACTTGCATTTTCAATTCCGATGTTCCGAGCGGCACTAAGGCCACGGTTGCTGGGAAGGTCTATAATTTTTATTCTTCTATCAATGCTTCTGTATCCATCTAAGATGGATAAGGCTTCTGGACTCGATGAACCGTCATTTACTATGATCCACTCCCACTCCTGAAAGGATTGTCCAAGAACCGACTTTGCTGTTTCATGAAAAACCTGACCTGTGTTGAAGAATGGAGTGATTATAGTAACGCGTGGTTCTCGAATCTCATCTTTCAGCACATACTCGTATTTAGGTCGTTTAGGCGAAACAGGAGTATTATCGAAGTCTACAGGTCCTATAGATAGCATATCAGTACCCCCAAATGCCCGTTCATCGCAGTAACAAGGTTAGAGCATTGTTATTCCAGAAGGGTTGACTGTCAATCACCTGAAATCCGACTGAGCAGCACATTGCTCTTAGAGCAGTCGCCGTGGGTAACCACCACCACGCGCCAAAATTATCCGTAGAGAAATTAACGGCTTCAGTAATTCCGCGTGCAACAGTTACTCCAGCATTAGTAGTCCAGTAAGTTTTCAAACAGTTCCTTTCTGTATCGCTAAGAGCAGGCACAAATATCACTCCCGAAGGCGGGAGAGCATAGTAACCGTCCTCGTTTTTGATAACCTCTGGGGTAACTGCTGATGTCAAAATCAGATATTCTTTAGTAATAGAGCGTAGCACGGTTAACATAAGCATTGGGTTGGGCAAATGATACAAAGCCCCTGAGCAATGAACTATATCGAAGGGGGTACCTATCTCAGCAGGGTTTACTGTACATATGTCTCCGATAAATGCATCATACTTAACTCCTATCTGCGCCATCCGTTCTCTGAAAAAGTCCCACCACTCGCTTTCTGGCGAAGCAACATCTAAAATTGCTAGACGATTGGCACCATACTTGTAGGCAACGGATACCTTCTCATTTAGACCACCCCACAAGCCACCAACTTCTAAGAATGATTTTCCTTCAACCACTTGAGCTATGTAGTTATCTCTGGGGTCTATAGACATGATGCCACCGCTTAGTTAGAAGTTCTTAGCCCACTGCTATACTGGCAATCTAGCTAAAGCGTACATAGTTAAAATGCCCAAGCGCCCAAATAGCTCCTTTAGCTTATCTCTTTGGGATTGAGGTACACCTAACAAATTAGCTAGCTTTTTCAAGACTTGCCAGATAGATGATCTTCCATGGGATGGAAACAACAAGTGATAGTCTTTTGCTGGATTAGTCCAGTAAATTGGCGATACCCAGTTCTGGTTGCATAAGTTAAACACGTCCTTCCCATAGAGCCGGTACAAGTCTAGATGTAAATTTGCGATTTGCTGAGCCAACGAATTATGATTCTGCAAACTTAAAGAACGGTACATAGAACCTTTCCTGACCCTATACCAAAAATATAATTCAGGTATTACAGTACACAGCCAACCTCTCCCGTTCATATTAACATACCCTTCCCAATCTTCAAAGCCCCCTAGCTTACTCATGATTACTTTTTGACCACCCACCTGCAAGTAGGCTGACTTTCTTACCACAACTGCTGAACCAATCATGTTGTGGCACAATAGGTAGGGAAATTCAGTTTGCCAGGCAATCCACTTACCATGAGAATCCCCAAAGTGTTGCACCCACGCACTCACCATACCGACGTTATCATAGTTTTGTAGGATTTGGACAGCTTTGGGGTAATAATCGGGATGAATTTTGTCATCAGCATCTAAAAAAGCTAGAAACTCCCCCGTTGCCACTTGGGCTAAACTGTTACGCGCTCCCGCTAAACCCTGGTTTTCGCCCCGATAGACCTTCAAGCCAGGGTACTCCTTCTCCACCTGCGTCAGCACCTGAAGACTCTCCACATCCGTGCTCCCATCATCCCAGATGATGACTTCCAAGTCATGATAGTTAACCTGGTAAACCGAGTCAAGCGTCTCCCGGATGTAGCGGCCCATGTTGTAGTAGGGAATACACACGCTCACTCGCCCCGGCACCCCCACCGGCCCCAGTTTCGGCGGATAGTCTATCTGACCCGTGGGCTTGTAGTTCAACGACGGATAGATGCGCCTGCTAGTCGCCTGGGTGCTCTCTATCACCCGTTGAAAATGCTCTATCCGCAGCGGAATAATCCGCTCTGGCGCACACATGCGCAACACCGCGTCTCGCGCATTTTGACCAATGCTTAGGTTCTCTTGCTCACTCAGGTTCAGCACTTGCTGAAGCTTGTTAGCAAAGTCGCCTGGAACATCCCAATCGAACACAAAACCGGCGGGTTTGTCGGTGTAATGAATCATTTCTTGCATCCCGCCATTGCGACTGGCCAGGACAACTTTTTGCAACAGCATCGCTTCCATGCACACGTTGGGAAAGTTTTCCCACAGGGATGGGATCACCACGCACCAAGCCTTGGCAATTCGCTCATACAATGCGGGCTTTTGCATGGCTGGTTCTAACACAAGCAAGCCCTGGTCAATGTATTTTCGATAGCGGTTGATGATGAAGTCTTTCATCTCACAGTTGCGCAACGGATAGAAGGTGCTATTGCCAATCAAGGTCAAGCGAAAGTCAACACCACTGTCCCAGAGTTGCTGGCATTCCCTGAGTAACTCCACCACCCCCTTGCGCACCTCGTACCGGCCAAAATAAACAATGTCTTTGGCTGTAGGGCCTTTTGAAAACCGAGCTAAGTCAGCTGTGGGAGATGGGTACGGAATGACATCGGAATTTTTCAAGCAGAGTTTCAGTTCCTGTTCAGTCTCGCTCAGGATAAAACTGCTAGGAGCAACAATACCATCGGAAGCTAAAATGCACCACTTTTCCATACAACCTTCCCACCAAGCCGGTAACTGGTACTCTGGAAAACCATTAATACGCCGAGTTTGATACTGGGCGGAATGCAGCGTTAGTACAATGGGGACATTTTCTAGAGCAGGTTCCCCCTGAAGTTTGCGCTGGAGCAAAAAGTAACTGAGAGCTAAGTACTCCTGAGACTCAATCACATTGGGTTTGCCATTCCGCTGAATGTAATTGATAACGGCTTCCGCTATCTGATAGCTCTGCGCCGGCGCTTGCGACATGTGGGTATAAGGAAAATCAAATGGCTTCCTTTTGAGCGGAATAATTGTTACGCCATTGATGGTCAGTTCGCCTGATGAATGGGCACGACGGTCGGAAAACCCAAACACAACCACCTGGTGACCAGCCTTGACCAATGCTTCCGAAATGTTTTTCACATATTGGGCAATCCCACCTGGCGCTGGATAGAGTTCGGAAGTGAGAATAAAAATCTTCATGCGACTCCCCTGTTTCCCACGCAATTCACGCCTGTTGCTCCCGAAGGTAAAAACATCTCAGCTCGACATATCTATGCTGCAATTTTGACTACATATCCCTTACCACTGAAGTTGCTTATCGTCAAGGTCTAGGAAAAAGCCTGGACAGTTGCTTTGCCCAAGTAGTAACTTAGACGATAGGCCCTACGCAGGTGTGGAATTGGATGAGCGACGTTCCCCAGCCGAGTCAAACGCCCCAGTTCGATGAACCGAAGTTCGGGTTCAACAGCTACAGCGAGCGGTTGAACGGTCGAGCGGCAATGGTGGGTTTTGTACTGGCGATCCTGATTGAACTCATCACGGGAAAAGGGGTACTCACCTGGCTGGGGTTGATCCGCTAGGGTAGAATTGAAAAGCCGGCGGTTACAAGGTGGGCAATGTCTTTGGTGCGGCGGATTCGTTCCTACTACAGTCGCTACCCGATGGTCAGTGTGGTGGTCACAGCGGGATTGATTGATATGGTCATTGGGGGAACGCGACCGGCATGGTCCTTGTTTTGGCTAGGATTGCTGGCGACAACGGGGACGTTGACCTGGCGCTGGCTGGCGTCTCGACGGACGACGACGCCCCCCGTTCCTGAACCACCCCGGCGCTACCTTACAAGCGAATCGAGCGCAAGTTCGTTGCCGATGCTGCGGATGAACCGGCGGTCAAATCCATGACGGAAACGGAAGCGCTCATCGCTGAAATCCGCCAGGCGGTGCAGAAACGGCGCAATTTTGCCATTATCTCCCACCCAGATGCCGGTAAAACGACCCTGACAGAAAAACTCCTGCTCTACGGGGGAGCGATCCAAGAAGCAGGAGCTGTGCGCGCGCGCCGCAACCAACGTCATGCCACATCGGACTGGATGGAACTGGAACAACAACGGGGGATTTCCATCACGTCCACTGTGCTGCAATTTGAGTACAATGGCTTTACAATCAATTTGCTGGACACGCCGGGTCACCAGGACTTTAGCGAGGATACGTATCGCACTTTGGCGGCGGCGGATAATGCAGTCATGTTGATTGATGTGGCCAAGGGGCTGGAACCTCAGACCCGCAAGTTGTTCGAGGTGTGCCGGTTGCGGAAATTGCCGATTTTTACGTTTGTGAATAAGCTGGACCGGCCAGGACGTTCGCCGCTGGAGCTGCTGGATGAAATTGAGCGGGAGCTGGGTTTGACGCCCTACGCCATGAATTGGCCGATTGGGATGGGGGACCAGTTCCAAGGGGTCTATGACCGGCAAGCGCATCGCTTCCATCTGTTTCAACGTGGGGAACGGGGACAAGCGGCAACCGAAACGGTTATCGCTCAGGGCGACCCACGTATCGAAACCCATCTAGACCGGGATTTGTATTACCCGTTGAAAGACGACTTGGAATTGCTGGATGAGCTGATGCCGGCTTTGGACCAACAGGCGCTCTGGCGAGGCGATATGACGCCGGTGTTTTTCGGCAGCGCCATGAACAATTTTGGGGTGGAGTTATTCCTGCGCTATTTTTTGGAATTAGCAGCGCCGCCGGGAGGCCATGACAGTAGCCAGGGATTCATTCCGCCGGACTATCCCGAATTCAGCGGGTTCGTGTTTAAATTGCAGGCAAATATGGACCCCAAACATCGAGACCGGGTGGCGTTTGTGCGCGTGTGTTCGGGCAAGTTTGTGAAGGATATGACGGTACTCCATACCCGCACGGGGAAAACCATTCGCCTGAGCCGACCCCAGAAACTCTTTGCCCAGGAGCGGGAGTCGCTGGCGGTAGCCTATCCGGGGGATGTGATTGGACTCAATAATCCGGGGGTCTTTGCCATTGGCGATACGATTTCCACTAGCGGCAAATTACGGTTTCCGGGGATTCCCAGCTTTTCGCCGGAGTTGTTTGCCTACCTAAAAAACCCCAACCCAGCGAAAGCGAAATCCTTTCAAAAAGGGGTGACCCAATTAGCGGAAGAGGGGGCGGTGCAGATTCTTTATTCCACCGATGACAGCCGGCGCGACCCCATCATCGCGGCAGTGGGGCAATTGCAGTTTGAAGTGGTGCAGTTTCGCTTGCAGAGTGAGTATGGGGTAGAGACGATCTTGGAGCCGTTGCCGTACAGCCTGGCGCGGTGGGTGGTGGGGGGATGGCCAGCCCTAGCCAAAGCCGGACGCTTGTTTAATACGGTTGTGGTCAAGGACGGACGGGAGCGACCCGTTTTGTTGTTCAAAAATGCCTGGAATCTCCAGCAAGTGCAGGAGGATCATCCGGATTTAGACCTGAGTCCAGTGTCGCCTTTGGATTGATGTTTACTGATCGAGTGTGCGATAGCTGCTGGGCACCATGACATCGGATAACCCAGCGAGAGCCCGGAGATTTTGGGTGCGTACCAACTCGGTGAAATTGAGACCCCGGCGCTCCAATTGGGCTTGACGTTCGATAGCTTCGAGTAGAGCGCGGGCCGCTTCTGCTTCGGTGTACCCCCGGCGTTGCGCCCAGGTCAGCGCCGCCTCGTCGGCCTGAAGTTCATAGGCAGGGGAACGGTAATAGCGCCACAGTTGCCGGACAGCGACCGCCGTTAGCCCAGCCCCCACTAGGACGCCCACGGCATCCCCCTGGACCCCTTGGGCAAAGACCGCAAAACTGCCCGCCAGGGCCAGTCCTTGGGACCAACCAGGCCGGAGCCAGGCAATTCCCCGCAACCACCGGTCCATGCGTAAAAACAATAAATCCCGTTGGGGAGACGTCAGGTTTTGCCACAGTTCAAAGTTGATGTGGACTGGTAGTTCCCAACGCCAGGGCCAGGGAAATGGCGCCGTGATCACCTGCGACTGCTGGGGACGGGAGAGAATGTGCACCCGCATCCGGCTACTGGCGGGCAACAAGTCCATCAGGCGGGCAATTTCCGCATCCCGGTCAAATGCATCCATCAGGACCCCTGGACAGTGATGGTCTCCAACACCTTTATTGTGCCATCGGGATTGACCGTCCAGATTTCATAGGCCCCTAGCACATCCCCCTGCGGGTCAAAATCCACCACGCTGCTGGCGCCCTGGAAATTGATGTCCTGGCCTTCCCGCAGCAACCGCAACCCTTCGCACACATCGGTCACTTCAACGCCAGGAGGATTTGCGACTGCACGGATCTTGTCGCGAATTTGAGCGCCTTGGTTCGATTGAGCCGCTTGGGCAGCGAGCACGAGCACGGCTGCAGCGTCCCAGGTGTTGGGAGCAAAGACATTGGGTTCTCGGTTAAACGCCTGCTGGTAGCGTTTTTGGAAATCCTGCAACCCCGGTCCACCGGCGGCTGGCGCTGTGCCCACCACGCCGGCAATAATCCAGCGTCCCTGGGGCGTTTTGCCCACGAGTTCCGCTAGTTTGGCTTCCTTCATGCCGTCGGTCAACACTAGGGGAATGCGCGGCACAAATCCCTGTTGGAACGCCGAGCGGATGATGACAGTGCCGGTTTCGGGGTAGCCCACCAGCACCACTGCCTGGGGATTGCGCCCAAACACCGCTCGCACCTCCGAATCGAAGCTGGCCGCCTGGGCTTCATAAAACTGGGTGACCACCACCTGCCCACCCCGCTGTTGCATTGCCTGCTGGGTCGCCTGGGCCAGTCCTCGGCCATAGTCGTTGTTGATGGCCAGAATCCCCACCCGTTGCCAGCCGCGTTTTTTCATCAGTTCCGCTAAGGCTTGCCCCTGGAACGAGTCCGGCGGGGCGGTGCGAAACCAAAACCCCTGCAGTTCCCCTTTCTTGGCCCGTTCGGTAAAGACCGGACTGGTGCTGGCAGGCGAAATCATCACCACTTGCCCTCGCACGGCAATATCGACAGCGGCGCCCGACACGGCGCTCCCTGCGGCTCCCACCACGCCAGCTACCCGGTCCACGTCCACTAGCTTGGTCATGGCGGCAGCGCCGGCGGTCGGTTGGGTTTGGTCATCTTCAGAAACCAACTGCACCGGTTGGCCATTGACCCCCCCACATTCATTCACGGTTTTCACCAGTAGGCTGGCGGCATCCTGCATCCCCGGCCCGAATTGCGCCAGGTCGCCACTTAGGGGCAACAGGGTGCCCACCTTGACAGCGCCTCCCCCCGCTTGACAAGCGGTCAAACCCAACAGCAACAACCACCACCCGCGTTTCACGGCCACACCTCCACCACCAATGGATTTGCCATTGCCATAATCATCACCGCCCGTTGACCCACGTCGCCACCAGTTGAATAAACCCAAAAATCGCCAGCAGGACCACCACCAGCAGAAACATCAAAAACAGCAGCGGCAAGCGTACCAACAGCAGGGACAACCCACTCAAGGGCGTCATCCGGCCCCAGACGTGATACAGGCGTTGCCACGATTGACCGTCCCAGTACCAGGCCCGTTGCGCCGGATAGGTACTCCCCAGTTGCTCCAAGACCTGGTCCCCTTCCTTGAGAATGAAGATTTGTTGACAACGCTCGCAGCCAAAGGCATCGGTCAGGGTAATCCGGCGTAAACGACCGGCCCGACGACAACAGGGACATGGATAAATCCGGTCCAGTTCAATCTTTTGGGCACTCCATTTGCCCATCAGAGTGGTTCCCTTCCCGATAACATCATTGTAAGCATCCTTGCCAGGCAGGGGATGACCAGCACAACCGGCATCAAAATTGGCATTGATGTGGGGGGAACGTTTACCCATGCCGTGGCGGTGGATACCCAAACCCACCGGCTCCTGGGCAAGGTACGGGTGCCCACCACCCACCGCGCCGCGATGGGCGTAGCAGCAGGCGTTGTCCAGGCGCTCCAGGAACTCCTGCGGGTCACGGGTCTCTCGCCCGCCCAGATCCAGTTGATTGCCCACAGCACCACCCAGGCTACCAACGCCCTGCTGGAGGGGGACGTGGCTACTGTCGGTATCATCGCCCTAAGTAGTCGGCTGCTGGGCTGGGTGACCCAGGCGCAAACTCGTCTCCCCGATATCGAACTCGCGCCCGGTCAATACCTCCCGACGCGGCACGGCTGGCTCTGTACCGATGGGGGCGTGCATCTCCCGGATTTGGCGCGGTTGGTGACCCGCTTGCAACAACAGGGCGCGGAGGTTTTTGCAGTCAGCGGCGCGTTTGCCGTGGACGACCCGGAACCCGAACGCCAGGTGGTGACGTGGCTGCGGCAACAGGGGTATCTGGCAACAGCGGGTTGCGAACTCTCGCAACTCTACGGTCTCGGGCTGCGTACCCGCACAGCAGTCATCAACGCCGCCATCTTGCCCCGGATGCTGGCGACGGCTGAATGCACGGAACAGGCGGTGCGGGCGGCAGGAATCACGGCGCCGGTGATGGTCATGCGCAGCGACGGGGGGATTATGACCCTGGAGGAGATGCGCCAGCGCCCAATTTTGACGATTCTCTCTGGCCCGGCGGCGGGTGTCGCTGCGGCCTTGAGCTATGCGCGCGTGGCCGATGGGATATTCCTGGACGTGGGGGGCACCAGCACCGATATTTCCGTCATCCGCCAGGGCCGTCCCCAGGTGAAAACCGCAGAAGTGGCCGGTAAACGTCTCTACCTGAAGGCGCTCGATATCCGCACGGTGGGCATCGGGGGAGGGTCGGTGCCCAGACTCCAGGGCAAACGCATCACCGATGTCGGTCCTCGCAGCGCCCACATTGCCAACTTGCAATACATCAGCTTTACGGACGCGCAACCCAACCCCGACCATCTCCAGCGGCAAACCGTTTCCCCGCAGCGCTATTTAGTCATCGCCCACCAGGGACACCCCACCTGGACCTTGACACCGACCGATGCAGCGCTGGTGTTGGAGGGGACGCTCTCGGCAACGGCCAAAACCCTGGTGTCCTGGTTGGCCGCCGATTTGGGGATGACGCCAACGACAATGGCCGAGCGGGTATTGCGGCTCGCCAGCCGGAAGGTGCGACGGGTGCTCGAGCGGTTGGTGGCGGAGTACGAGCTGGACCGGCGCGCCGTGGTCTTGGTCGGTGGCGGTGGCGGGGCCGCCGCACTGGTGCCCTACGTTGCCCAGCAGATGGGGCTACGGTGCTGGCTCGCGCCCGATGCCGAGGTGATTGCCGCGATTGGTGTCGCCCTGGGATTGCTCCAGGAAACCTTGGAACGGAGCGTTGTCAACCCGACGCCGGCGGATATCCAGGAATTGCGGCAACAGGTGGTGCAGGCGGTCAAGCGCATGGGCGCCCATCCGGCTACCATTCAGGTGCGGGTGGCGGTGGACCAGCGACAGCATCGGGTCGTCGCAACGGCCACTGGCGCGCTCGAGCTGCAAATCCCCGCCATGGGTGCCGAGACGACGCCTCAGGAACGGCAACTGCTGGCGGCCCAGGCGTTGAGATGTGCGCCGCCTCAAGTCGCGCTGGTGACGGAACTGGGGAACTACAGCCTGTACCAAAAACAGGGGCGTTCCCCGTATCGGCCCCTGCGGGTGATTCACAAAAACGGCGGGATTCACCTGGCGATGAGCCGCGCGGTGGCCTATGCGAGTACGGTGGGGGAACTGGGGCAAAAGCTGCGCACCTGGCTAGAGACCCACAAAACCTACGGCGACGGCGGCGAACTCTACCCGGCCCTGTGGGTGCTGCTGCCAGACCGCTTGGTCGATAGCTCTGGGTTGGTGACGCCGGAGCAAGTGTGGGCGTTTCTCCAGATGGAGCTGGCCAGCGAACCGCCTGAACAACCAGTGATAGCCCTGTTGGAGGTCCGTCGCTAGACGTTAAACCGGAAGACAATCACATCCCCTTCCTGCACCACGTAGTCCTTGCCTTCGCTGCGGATCAGGCCCTTGTCCCGCGCTGCCGCCATCGAACCGGCTCGCACCAGGTCCTCGTAGCCAATCACCTCGGCGCGGATAAAGCCCCGTTCAAAGTCCGAGTGAATGACGCCTGCTGCCTGAGGCGCCAATGTCCCCGCTTTGATGGTCCAGGCGCGGGTTTCCGTTTCCCCCGTGGTCAAGAAGGTGCGCAACCCCAGCAGTTCGTAGGTCGCCCGGATCAAGGATTTCAGTCCACCTTCGGTCACCCCCAAGCTCGCCAAATAGGCTGCCCGTTCCTGCGGGGGCAATTCTATCAATTCGGCTTCTAGTCGGGCAGAGACTCGCACCACCTTGGCGTTTTCTTGGGCAGCCAACGCCTCCACCTGGGCAGTCCAGGCATTGCCGGTGGCCAAGTCCGCTTCGCTGACGTTGACGGCGTAGATCATGGGCTTGGCAGTGAGCAAATCCAAGGGCCGCAACAGCGCCCGCTGCTCCTGGTTCAGGGGCATTTGCCGCACCAGCGTGCCGGTGTTTAACGCCGCCGCCACCTCCTCCAGCAGTGCCACCTCCGCCTGGGCGTTCTTCTGGGTGCGGGCCAGCTTTTTCTGTTTCTCCCGGCGGCGTTCCACCTGCTCCAGATCCGCCAGCGCCAGCTCCAGGTTGATCACCTGGATATCCCGCACCGGGTCCACCGAGCCGCTGACGTGGACAATATCGGGGTCGTCGAAGCAGCGCACCACCTGCACAATCGCATCCACCTGGCGGATGTGGGAGAGAAACTGGTTACCTCGGCCCGCGCCGCGACTGGCTCCCTCTACCAACCCGGCGATGTCCACAAATTCAATCTGGGTCGGCACGATCTGGCGCGAGCGGGAGAGTTTCGCCAACACCTCTAGACGCTCATCCGGCACGTTCACCACACCCCGGTTTGGCTCAATCGTGCAGAACGGATAGTTGGCCGCTTCCGCCTTGGCGTTTTCCACCAGGGCGTTAAACAGGGTGGACTTGCCCACGTTCGGCAACCCAACAATCCCAGCTTTCAACATGGCGGTTGTCCTGCTTTCCTAGGGAATCGGAACATTTCTGAACATCTTCTAAACTTTGTGGGACGGGGTCAAAAAGATTCTGTAGGATACAGAAGGAATGTTTTGCCCATCTTTATTGTTGTTCAGGCGAGGAGAACATGCGCGCGTTATTAACGGTGGTATTGACGACGGTGCTAGCGCTGGTGACCTGGGTGCTGCCGGCGCAGGCGGCGGACCTAGCGCACGGGGCTAAGGTGTTTGCGGCCAACTGTGCTGCTTGCCACGCCGGAGGACGCAACGTGGTAGTGGCTAGCAAATCCCTGAAGAAAGAAGACCTAGAAAAATACGGCATGGACTTGCAGGCCATCATTTACCAGGTCACCAACGGGAAAAACGCCATGCCCGCGTTTAAGGGTCGTCTAAGTCCCACCGATATTGAAGACGTGGCCTACTACGTGCTCGACCAGGCGGAAAAGGGCTGGTAAAACAAGGGGCATGGGCGGCGGGCGTTGGTTGGTCACAGCGCTGTTGCTGGCAAGCCGGACTCACCTCGTTATGGCGCAGGAGACGCCGGAGCAGTGGCGACAGTGGTGGCAACCAGCGCTCGTGTATCTCACCAGCGGTTATCGCGCCCAATGGCGGTACGACCAGCGCACCTGGACCACCCAGTTTACTGCCCAAGGCACAGGCATCCTGGTGCATCCGGATGGGGTAGTTCTTACAGCAGCATCGGCGCTCCAGGCCACTCGGCAACCGCCAGCGCAGGTTCAACAAGGGCTCCTGACCGACCTGGCTCGCCAGCGTCTAGAACTCCACAATCAAGCGTTTCCCGCTCGCAAAGTCCCCCTCACGCCGGCCAACCTGCAGGAGGCCGTGACCCTCATCCGTCCGCACGCCCGACTAGAACAACGGGAGCAGGTGCAGGACCTGTGGATGGCGGGTAGTCCGGCGGAGCACGCGCTCAGGTTTCAAATTCAACACCAAATTCAACACATAGATCCCAAAGCAAGTCTGGCGCTGGTCACAGTGCCCTTGACGGCAACACCAACGCTGCGGTTGACCGCGACGCCACCACCACCGCCAGGGGTGCCCATTTACGCCTTGACCCAACCCTCTCCCACTGTCAGCCCAAGGGCGGTCTTGCACAAAGGCACGTGGACCGGCCAGGGTCCCCAGTTTTCTCAACCGGCCCTGCTCAACGGTGCCCTGGTTTTTACGGCTGAGGGGAACGTCCTCGGGATGCTAGTGCGGCACAACCAGCAGGTTCGACTTGTGCCCACCCAGGTGCTCCAGGGATTTTTGCAGAGGGCGGGAGTCATCAACACTGACAGTCCCGTCAACAGGCTGTGGCAACAGGGCTTGCAGGCCTTCTGGCGTGGGCATTACCGTCGCGCCCGTTCCCAGTTTCGCCAAGTGCTGCATCTGTACCCGCATCACTACCCCGCCCAGGCGTTACTGGCGGAGGCCGAGGTCGCGATTCGCCAGGGCAAAGACCGCTCCCCTTGGGACGGCTGGTTTTGGGTGGTCCTGGGAGGAGGCCTTAGCGCTCTCGTGGCGATGGGATTCGTGCGCCGCCAGCGGCGTGCTCGGCGGATTCCCCCAGGGCAGCCTGTAGACCCGACCCAACCCTTGGGAACCCTTGAGGAGATGCCCACGCGGCTGGTGATGCCACCGGCAACCTCGTTGAGCCGGTCTAGGTGCTTGGTGGCGCTCGCAGGTCCGCTCCAGGGTGCGACATTTCCGCTGACCGGCGATTGTTACCTTGGGCGCGACAGCCAGCGCTGCCAGATTGTCATTCCCGATCCCCACGTTTCCGGCCAGCACGCTTGGATCCGTCTGGAGGGCGACCGGGTGTTCCTGCGGGACTGCGGCTCTACCAACGGCACCTTTCTCAACAGCGTCCACACGCCCCGGATTACCGAAGTCGAATTGCGCGACCAGGACGTGATCATCCTGGGCCAGCAGGGCACGGTGCAATTCCGCTTCTGCGTCGGTCAGTAGGCCCCACCCGTCAAGCCACTTGAGTTTGCCAGCATACGACCCGCGCGATGACCAGCCGATTAGGCCGCCCCTAGCCCGTGTCCGCCTAGCCTGACCCCTGGGCAACTCACTATACTGGAGGCAGGTGATGCGATGGGCGACGGCCATGACGCCTGTGAAGGAAGGGATGCCTGCGCCAGACTTCCAACTGCCCGATACGGACGGGCGGCTGGTTAGTCTTTCCCAGTTTCGAGGGCAATGGGTGGTTTTGTACTTTTATCCCAAGGACGACACCCCCGGCTGTACGGCGGAGGCCTGCGCCTTTCGAGACAGCTATGAGGCCTTTCGCGCGGCAGGGGCAGTGGTGATTGGCGTCAGCGGCGACGATACTCCCAGTCACCAGCGCTTTAAAAGTAAGTACAATTTACCTTTTATCCTGCTCAGCGATGCGGGCAACCAACTGCGGCGCACCTACGGCGTACCGGCTACCTTTGGGTTGATTCCGGGACGCGTCACCTACGTCATTGACCCGGAGGGCGTGGTGCGGTTGGTGTTTGACTCCCAGTTCAATTTCCGCGCCCACGTGGACAAAGCCCTGGCAACCATCCAAGCAGCAACCCGATGAACGAAACATTCTTGACCCGGGAAGAGTCGGCTCAGGTAGATGCGGCGCTCCTATCTTCCCACGAAAAATTTTTGACCCGCTTGACCATTTCCTCCCTGCGCCTGCTCATCCACATCGCCCAGTGTTACCAGGTGCCAGTGGAACAATTGACCCCTCGCCAGATCATTGCCTGGTTTGAGCAGGACAGTAAAAAGCGGCGCGAGCAGGGTCCTGAAGCCGCCTTTCTCAAATGGGGAGATGTGAGGAGTGAATCCGAAGGGTTGGACGACAACGCTGACGCTTAACCCCGGCCCCGAATCGGTGGGGGTGGCGCAAAGGGTTCCACCGGAACGTCCACAGCGGGCGTGGGAGGATAAAACACGCCTTCACGGACGCACTCGGGTCGCTTAACGGGCCGACAATTCAGGTCGAACAGGGACGTGGTGTAGGGGTTGGGCAAATCCTGCACCCGCAAGGTCGGCTCCGGAATCTGACCCTGGATGTCCATGATGTTGACGTTCAGCTCTGAGACGTTGCGAACGTCAGTCTGCACCGCAATTTCGGGACCCCCCGGCGCAGTTTTTAGGCGGCCAATGTGCAAGTTAAACAGGGTCTGGGCTTGACCCGCCAGCCAGGACTGGTAGTAGTAGCCCCCCGTATTCCCGAAATACACCTCGTTGTAGAGACGCTGCAGGGGCAACGTGTTGGGGCCTGCCGTGAAATGGGGATAACCGTTGGGATAAATCCTGAAAAAATCCGCTCTTGCCGGCGCGGCCACCCCCATCACCAGACCGCCGACCGCCAGCATCAGTAATCGTTTCATAGGCCAAATTCACTCCTCAAAATGCGGGGATTACACAAACCTGCTGTCTTCACTATAGTGGAGTTCCTGGGTCTTGCAAAGCCCCTAGAATGGAAGGGGAATCCGGGCAAGGCGGCATGACTGTCGAAGTGCGTTTCCTACCCGATGGGGTAACGGTGACGGCAACGCCAGGGGAATCCCTCCTTAGCGTGGCGCAGCGGGCGGGTGTGGTGATCCCCACCGGTTGCTTGATGGGAGCCTGTCACGCCTGCGTGGTGGACTGGGAATCCCCAACGACTGAACTGGAAACGGTGCAGGCCTGTTTGACCAGCATCCCGGCGGGCGTGACCCACCTGACGGTCTATCTCGACCAGGACCCCACCTGGTAATAATTCTTAAGCACTGAGGCGGTGGCATAAAAACGGGGTTGGCCTTAAGCTAAAAACAGCCTGTGTATGGGAGGAAGCGATGATCCAACGGGGTTCAAAGGTGAAGATCCTGCGTAAGGAGTCCTACTGGTACCAGGACGTGGGGACAGTCGCCTCGATTGACCAAAGCGGCAACATCAAATATCCCGTGATTGTGCGGTTTGACAAGGTGAACTACACCGGCTACAGCGGCGAGCAGGGCGGCGTCGCCACCAACAACTTTGCCCTAGACGAACTGGTGGAGGTCGAACCGCCCCCGAAGAAAGGCTAAGTCTTTGCCGGAACTGCCGGAGGTTGAAATCGTTCGCCGGGGCCTGGCGCACCTGACCCTTGGCCAGCCAATTCGTGAGGTTGTGCTCCTGCGCCCAGACTGTGTGGCGGGTTGCGCATCGGCGTTGCAACGTGAACTTGTGGGTCAAGCGCTGGACCAGTGGGAGCGCCGAGGCAAGTATCTGCTGGGGCGTTTGGGCAACGGCGGGCGCTGGGTGATCCACCTGCGCATGACGGGGCAATTGCTGTGGTTACCCCAGCCCCAACCGATAACCAAGCACACGCGGGCGCGGGTGTGGTTTCAAAACGGTGCCGAGCTGCGGTTTGTGGACCAGCGCACCTTTGGCCGGTGGTGGTGGGTGCCCCCTGGTCAAGCCGTGACGGACGTGGTAACGGGTTTACGGGGTTTGGGACCCGAACCTTGGGACTGCGACGTGGACATTCTCTGGCGCCGTTGCCAGCAAACCCACCGCCCTATCAAAACCGCTCTGTTGGACCAGACCTGGATTGCTGGGCTAGGGAATATCTACGCCGACGAGAGTCTCTTTCTCAGCGGTATCCGCCCCCAGACCCCCTGCGCTCAACTGGCTTATGACCAGGTGGCGCGGTTGCATCAAGCCATCTGCCGCGTTTTGGAGGCCAGCATCGCCCTGGGCGGAACGACTTTTTCCCACTTTCGCCATGTGCAAGGGATGAACGGCCATTACCTGGACCAAGCCTGGGTCTACGGGCGAGCGGGGCAACCCTGCCGGGTCTGCGGGACGCCCATCCATCGCAGCCGCATCGCCGGACGTTCGAGCTACTGGTGTCCCCGTTGTCAGGCGTAAACGGCGGGGCCGACCAGGCACTGGTACTGAATGCTCTCCACCTGCGGACTGCCGGGGTGGATGGTGCCCGCGTCCGTCAACACGTACTCGTCACGCCGGATATGCAGGGGCGCCTGGCCCAGCGGGTAGATGTAGGTGCCGTTGGCGCTCTGGTCCACCAGGACAAACTTGCCGCGTCGCCACTCAATTCGCCCGTGCTGGCGGGAGACCTGGTCACAGCGAATCACCAGGTCATTGTCCGGTGCCCGGCCCAAGCTGAGGGTGGGGTGCTGCTCATCGAGGTAATACACCTGGTTTTGGAATTGCAGGCGCAGGCGGGTCACGGTCGGCGTTGGTGGCAGGGGCACAGCGCTGGTCCCTACAATCGTGGCGTCGGACGGGTGGGCCACGATTTCGTAGACTTCGATGGGTCCGCTTTTGCCCCGCACCAGCGTCCGGTCCACCAGCCGCTTTTGCAGCGACAGGGACGGCTCTATCTGTTGCAAGGTCGCTGCTGGCACCAGGATTTGATTGCGCTTGGCCAGTTGCACCATGCGCGCCGCCACGTTCACGGCATCCCCAAACAGGTCCCCATCCGCCTGTTCGAGCACTGGCCCGTGATTGAACCCGACCTTCAACCCGGAAATCACCTGGCGTTTGTGGAAAAACTGGGTGGCCTGGTCGAGCATCTCGAAAGCGGCCTGGGCGGCTAACACGGGCTTGGGAAACCGGAGCATGATTTCATCGCCGATGGTTTTGACGACCCGCCCCTGGTACTTTTTCCCCACCTGCTGGAGCAGTTGCAGGCAATCGCTGATCAGCACCAAAGCCGCCTCATCCCCCAACGTTTCGTAGAGCCTGGTACTACCGCTGATGTCGGCAAAAAGAACAGTGGCCTGATTGTCCATGCCTTGGGGGGTTGAAAGTCTCCCAAAATATCATAGCCCAAGGGGTTGAGACTACGGCTCTGCGACTTTCCCCCGATTTGACTATAATAAAAAATACCGGCGTTTCGGGCTGTTGATTGAGGGAAGACCCTATGGAGAGCATCCTTGCCAAGTTGAGAGAGTGGCTACGACGTCTGTTGGATGTCTTGTTGGGGCCGCAGCCTGAACCCGAGCCGGTGCCGGTTCCTGTAGATGACCGCCGCTAGGTGCGCATTCTGGTGCTCCACGGCCCAAACCTCAACCTGCTGGGCCAGCGAGAGCCCCATATTTACGGAACGTGGACGTTGACGGCTATCAATGAACAGTTGCAGGCCCAGGCGCAGGAATTGGGAATAGCCATCGAATGCCGTCAGTCCAATCACGAAGGGGTTCTGGTGGATTGGATCCAGCAGGCGGCGGGAGTATTTGACGGCTTGCTCATCAACCCAGGGGCCTACACCCACACCAGCCTGGCGATTGCCGATGCCATTCGTGCCACAGGCTTGCCGACGGTGGAGGTGCATATGAGCAATATCTATGCGAGGGAGACCTACCGCCACCACTCCTGGATTGCGCCGGTGGCCCTTGGCCAGGTCAGCGGGTTTGGGGCGGCTAGCTATCGCTGGGGACTGGCAGCCCTGGTGCAGTACCTGCGGCAATCGCCTGCACATTCTCTGCCAGCGTAAGGCAGATTTGGTCCAGGGGCAAATCGTCTGGGTCGAGGCCAAAGGGGTCCTCCAGTTGGTGGCCCAGCTCCTCAATGCCAAAGAGAATAAAACCCACCAGCAGAGCCACCGGGGCCGTCCACAGCCCCACCTTGGTCACCAGCACCACCGGCAAGCACAGGCAATACAGCAGGATCAACCGCCGCAGGTACACCACGTAGGGGCGCGGCAGGGGAGTTTGGCGAATCCGCTCGCAGGCGGTCAGGCCCTGGATTAGGGTGTTGAGCAACTGGTTTAGCTCCAGCAGCCGCACCGTGTCCATCCGTCCTTGTTGAAACTCCTGCTGCAAGTAGTCCTGAATCCACAGCACTACCTGCAGGGGCCGGTGGGAACTCTGGGCCAATTGCTGGAGTTCGCGCGGGGAAAAGTAGGGCGCCAGAGCTTGGTTATCGGGGTCATTGCGCAGGTGCAATTTCACCGCCACCGCAAACCCTGGCAACATCTGCAAAACCGCCTGGCGTCGCTCTTTTTCCAGTTCGGTCGTCACTGGAACGCACAACTGCAGGGTGCGCGCCAGATTGCGCACGTTCACCACAATGTCGCCCCAGGCCTTGCGCCCCTCCCAGAACCGGTCGTAGGAGCTATTGGTGCGAAAGACCAGCAACAAGCCCAGCACCAGGTTATAGACCACGCTGTTGGTAAGTTCCCCCAGCGCTCCCAGGGGCAAGGGCCACTGCTGCCGCCAGGCCCAGACAATGCCAGCGGCATACAGAGTAAAGACAATTAGCAGGGGCAAGATACGGGACAACACCGACCCCCGCCAGGCGACCACTGTGCGGAACCACATGCGGAGCTTCTCCAGCGGCGCGGGCGATTTAGCCGTCATCGGTTGTCCGAAACTGGCCAATCATTTCCATACTACGGTGGATGGTCTGACACAGCTCCTCCAGGGGCAAATCGTTCACGTCCAACCCAAAGGGATTTTCGATCTCGCAGGCCAGCTCCTCCACCCCCATCAAAATAAAGGCCACGATGCCGACAATGGCCACCACCGCCCAGCCCAGTTCCGGTTTCAGGCCCAGGGGCAACGCCAGGCAATAGACCAAGATCAACTGCTTCAGGTAGATGACGTAGGCCAAGGGCACTGGCGTCTGCAAAATCCGCTCGCAGGTGGCTAGGCCCTGGATCAACTGGTTGAGGGCGTCGTCCAACTCCCAAGCGCGATTCGAGTCCAACCGCTGCTGCCGCAGCTGCTGCTGAAAATAGTCCTGCAACCAAAGAGTGATATACAGCGGGCGATTGGAGGCGTGGGCAATTTCCGCCTGCTCCGCCGGGGTAAGAAAATCCGCCAGTTCGCTGTTGTCGGGGTTTTGGCGCAGGTGGAGCTTGACCGCCACGGGAAACGCCATCAGCAGCCGCAGGGCCCGCTTTTTCGCTCGCCATTCCGCCTCCGTTGGGGCCGGGATACTCACCTGCACCGTGCGGGCCAGGTTACGCAGGGCAATGATCATCTGACCCCAGGCTTTGCGCCCTTCCCAGTAGCGGTCGTAGGAACTGTTGGTGCGAAACACCAACAGCAGCCCCAGCACCAGGTTGTAGGCCACGTTGGCGGTGACTTCCCCCAGGATGCTGATGGGCAGGGACCAGCCCCTTTGCCGGGTCCAGACCACGACCGCGCTGTAGCCCATAAACAGCAGGACGCGGGGCGCAACCTGAGGCAAGACCGACCCCCGCAGTTGGAACGCCAGCCGAAACCAGGCCTGTCTGGCTAGGACACTCAACCGTTGCCCTTCCGCCCAATCGCTTCCATTATGACGCCTGGCCGGTACAATAAATCCCAGTCCGTTTCGGGAAGGTTATGGGCCGTCCACGGGTGCTTTCGGGGGTGCAACCCACCGGCAACTTGCATCTGGGCAACTACCTGGGGGCGATTCGCCACTGGGTCGCCGGTCAGCAGGAGCGGGAAAACTACTTTTGCGTGGTGGATTTGCACGCCATGACCGTGCCCTACCAGCCGGCGGAATTGGCGCAAAACACCTACACCGTGGCGGCGCTGTACCTAGCCTGCGGGTTAGACCCCCAGCAAAGCGTGATTTTCATCCAGTCCCACGTGCCCGCTCACAGCCAACTGGCCTGGCTGCTCAACTGCATCACCCCCCTGAACTGGTTGGAGCGCATGATCCAGTTCAAGGAAAAGGCCCTCAAGCAGGGGGAGGATGTGGGAGTTGGGCTGCTGGATTACCCCGTATTGATGGCCGCCGACATTTTGCTCTACCAGGCGGACTTGGTGCCAGTGGGAGAAGACCAGAAACAGCACTTGGAACTCACACGGGATATTGCCCAACGGTTTAACTACCTGTTTGCCAGTCCCGAAACACCCATTCTGAAGCTGCCCCAGCCCTTGATTCCGACAACCGGCGCGCGCGTGATGAGCCTCACCGACGGCACCAGCAAAATGTCCAAGTCGGACCCCTCCGACATGAGCCGGATCAACCTGCTCGACCCCCCCGACCTGATCCACAAAAAAATTAAACGCTGCAAAACTGACCCGATTCGCGGCCTGGAGTTTGACAACCCCAACCGTCCCGAGTGCCACAACCTGCTGACGCTGTACCAGCTCCTAAGCGGCAAGGACAAAGCCGTCGTCGCCGAAGAGGTCAAGGACATGGGCTGGGGGGAATTCAAGCCCCTATTGGCGGAGGTGGTCATCGAGCACCTGCGTCCCATCCAGGCCAAGTACCACGAACTTATGAACGCCAAGGATTACCTCCACCAGGTCTTGCGCGAGGGGCGTGAACGGGCGAATCAAGTGGCCCAGACGACCCTGGAGCGGGTGCAAAAAGCGATGGGGATGGCCTTGCCCCTATGAACGACGGAGCCCTCAGCCGTCTCCAGCAGGGGATTCAGCGGGGGGAGTTTCTCATCACCGCCGAGGTGATGCCCCCCAAAGGCAGCAATCCCCAGCACCTGTTGCGCATGGCCCGTTTGCTCCAGCCTTGGGTGCATGGGATCAACGTTACCGACGGCAGCCGGGCGGTGTTGCGCATGAGTTCCCTGGCGGCGGCGGCTCTCCTGCGCCAGCATCACCTGGAACCCATTTACCAACTGGCCTGCCGCGACCGCAATCGCATCGCCCTCCAGGCGGACCTACTCGGTGCTGCGGCGCTGGGAATCCGCAACGTGCTGGCGCTGACGGGAGACCCAGTCCACGCCGGCGACCATCCCACCGCCAAACCCGTGTACGAATACGAGTCCGTGCGCCTGTTGCAAACGATTCAAAAGCTCAACCAGGGATTGGACAGCGAAGGCCAGCCGCTACCGGACGGGGCGACCTGCCTGTTTCCTGGCGCGGCGGTGGACCCCCAGTGCCCCAGTTGGTCGGGATTGCAACGCCGGTTTGAGCGCAAGGTGCAAGCGGGCGCTCAGTTCTTTCAAAGCCAGATGATTGTGGACTTTGACCGTCTGGAAAAATTCATGACCCAGATTGCCAAGGGG
Organism: Gloeomargarita sp. SKYB120; assembly: GCA_025062155.1. NCBI lineage: Bacteria > Bacillati > Cyanobacteriota > Cyanophyceae > Gloeomargaritales > Gloeomargaritaceae > Gloeomargarita > Gloeomargarita sp. SKYB120. The sequence goes on from JANXAM010000005.1 coordinate 23,175, forward strand.
TGTGGCCGTCCCATCCTAGCGGGGATTTTTCTGCTCAAGTCCGCCAAAAACGCCCGCTACATCAACAAGTACGTGCCGGGGGTGCAAATCCCCGAAGCCCTGATTCAACGCCTGGAACGGGCAGACCATCCCCTTGAGGAGGGCATTGCCATTGCCAGTGAACAGGTGCAGTGGGCGCGGCAACTCTGTCAAGGGGTGCATCTGATGGCGGTCAAGCGGGAGGACTTGATTCCTGAAATCCTGACGCGCGCGGGTCTATCGCCCACCAACCCGCCTCTGTACACACCGCCTGCACCGGTTGGTCCCAGGGGTCCCGCGGAAGCACAGGCACCAGAAATGCGCTGAAGACCACGCCCACCCGATGGACGCCCTGCCACTGGGGTTCAGCCAGCAATCGGTCGAAATAGCCACCCCCATAACCCAAACGATAGCCCTGGCGGTCGTAGGCCAAGGCCGGAAGCAGGAGCAAATCCCCTGGCTGGGGAGTCAACGGCGGCGCATCGGGAAACGGTTCCGGCAACCACCCCGTCGTCAAAGGCAAACCAGGTTGCCAGCGGTGCCAGACCAGCCGGTCACCTTCCCGACGTGGTAACCCCCACACGGGCGCCTGTTCCCAGAGCGGGCGCAAATCTGGCTCCCCCGCCAAACTCACGTAGCCAAAGACCTGCTGAGCGCTCCGCCACCAGGGATGTCGTTGCAAATACGCCTGCAGTTGCCGACTCTGCTGCCGGCAGGTCTCCGGCGACAGTTCAGCCCGTTGCTGGCGAAACTGCGCGCGTAACGTCTTTTTCAAGCCTGACTTTTGGGTTCCACTGGCGGTGCCGACTTTTTCGGCGGTACAGGGCGCGAAGGCCGCGACTTGGGACGCGACCGCTTGGCCTTCTTGGTGGGGAGGATAGCCGCCACCTTGTGGGCCTGGCGGATGACCAGATCCGTGCCCTGGCGTTGCACCTGCAAATCCCAAAACATCCCCTTGCCGGGTTGGGGCAATGTCCCCTTCAGGTCCAATTTGAACGTCTCTGCCGCACCGGTGAGGGTCATGGGCGCCCGGCGAATTCGCACCGTCACCCGCTCCAATTGCTGGTTCTGGCGCACCACCTCGCCGCGAATCGAAAAGTAATCCTCTTCCACCCACACCGTGTCAGCCCCGAGATTCTCCTCAGGATGGAGCGCTTCGGGTTCCCACACCCCCATGATCTGCACGTGCAAGGGGAGAAAGGGAGTTTCTGGCTTGGCCTGGGACTGTTTGCGGGTGCGGGGATAGACCACCCACAGGTGTTCCCGAGACAAATCCAGACGCTTTTTCACCAGGCTCATCAACCGCCCCAGCAGCACCGCGTCCACTTGCACCCCGTCGTGGGTCACCAGCAGCCCCTTGGTAAATTGTTCCTCCGACGGCTGGTAGCGTCCCCGTAACACCCCAATCGCCCGGTACTGCAGGGGTTCCGTCGGAGGAGGAATCGGGTGGACGTAACTGGCAACGGCAATCATCGCTCCGGCGTCACCATCCGTACCGCTTGTAACCGCGCCTTCGCCTGCTTGAGCTGCTGAGTAGCGTCGAGCTTGTCCTTGCGGGTAGTTGCCTGTTCGTAGGCCGCTTCCGCCGCCGCTAACTCCTGCTGGACCTGCTCGAGCTTGAGACTATCGCCCCGTTCGGCCCCGTTGACCAGCACCGTCACCTCGTTATTTTCCACTTCGGCAAACCCGCCTAGCACCACCAGGGGGGTCCAGGTGCCGCCCGCTTTGATCTGCATCACGCCGATGTCCAGCGCCGTCAACAGGGGGATGTGGTCTGTCAAGATGCCCAACTGCCCCGACATGCTCGGGAGAATGACCTCCTGCGCTGGGCCGTCCCACACGGTCTGGTCAGGCGTAATCACGCGCACCGTCAAGGTCATGCTCTACCCTCAGCCCGCAATTTTTCCGCCTTGGCCTTGGCCTCGTTGATGTCCCCCACCATGTAGAACGCCTGCTCTGGCAGGTCGTCCAACTCCCCATCCAGGATCATCTTGAAGCCCTTGATCGTGTCCTCTAATTTAACGTATTTGCCAGGGGAACCGGTAAACACCTCCGCCACGAAAAACGGCTGGGACAGGAACCGCTCGATCTTGCGCGCCCGCGCCACCGTCAGCCGGTCCTCCTCTGACAGTTCATCCAACCCCAGAATGGCAATGATGTCCTGCAACTCCTTGTAGCGCTGGAGCGTCGCCTTGACCCGCCGTGCCACCGTGTAGTGCTCCTCCCCGACGATATGGGGCTGCAGCATGGTGGAGCTGGACTCCAGCGGGTCCACTGCCGGGTAAATCCCCTTGGCGGCCAACGCCCGCGAGAGCACTGTCGTGCCGTCCAGGTGGGCAAAGGTGGTCGCTGGTGCTGGGTCTGTCAGGTCGTCTGCCGGCACGTACACCGCCTGGATGGAGGTGATCGAACCTTCTCGCGTGGAGGTAATGCGTTCCTGGAGCGCCCCCATGTCCGTCCCCAGGGTCGGTTGATACCCCACCGCCGAGGGCATCCGGCCCAGCAGCGCCGACACCTCCGAACCCGCCTGCACAAACCGGAAGATGTTGTCAATAAATAGCAGCACGTCCTGCTTGTTCACATCCCGGAAGTACTCGGCCATCGTCAGGGCCGTCAGCCCGACCCGCATCCGCGCCCCCGGCGGTTCGTTCATCTGACCGTACACCAGGGCAATCTTGGACTTGCTCGGGTCTTCGGTGTTGATCACCCCCGATTCGATCATCTCGTTGTAGAGGTCGTTGCCCTCGCGGGTACGCTCGCCCACGCCGCCAAACACCGACACGCCCCCGTGCTGGATGGCGATGTTGTTGATCAGCTCCATCATGATGACGGTTTTGCCCACCCCCGCGCCGCCGAACAGGCCGATTTTACCGCCGCGGCGATAGGGTGTCAGCAGGTCAATCACCTTGATCCCCGTCTCTAGGATCGAGGGTTTGATTTCTAAATCCGTGAGCTTGGGAGCAGGCCGGTGAATCGGCATCACCTTGGTGCGGGGCACGTCCCCCTTTTCATCCACCGGTTCCCCCAGCACATTGAAAATCCGACCCAAGGTCACTTCCCCCACCGGCACGCAGATGGGCGCACCTGTGTCAATGACCTCCATTCCTCGCACCAGGCCGTCTGTCGAACTCATGGCCACCGACCGGACGATGTTATCCCCCAGCAGTTGTTGCACCTCGCAAGTCACGGCCACCTCTTGGCCCGCCGGGTTCCGCCCCCGAATCCGCAGGGCGTTATACACCTTGGGCAACCGTCCCGGCGGAAATTCCACGTCCACAACTGGCCCAATCACCTGCACAATCCGACCGACGTTGACCTGTTCTGCAGTGGCAACCATGAGCGTTTGTCCCCAGTGTGCGCAAGCCTTACTCCCTTCTAGCGTACCACCAAGCCTGTCTCCCTGACCGAAGCGGCCATAATAGATCATGCTTGGTTTGGAGAGGTGGCAGAGTGGTTGAATGCGGCGGACTCGAAATCCGTTATGGCGGCAACGCCATCGAGGGTTCGAATCCCTCCCTCTCCGTGAGAGTTAAGGCCAATCAATGACCTACCGTTCCACCTGGTGGCGGCCCTGGCAGGACACGGACCGGACCCTGTGGGGAGCTGTGCTGGGCTTGACCGTAATCGGCGTGACGGCCATTTTCAGCACTGGCTTGACCAGCAAGGCCAACGACTGGTGGCAACAGACCCTGATTGTCCTGCTGGGGTCGGTCATCGCGCTGGGGCTGGCCCGCTGGCCCTACGAAACCCTGCGGCGGTGGCATTGGGTCACCTACGCCTTGGCAAATGCCCTGCTGGTGGCCGTGATGATGGTGGGCACCTCGGCGCTGGGAGCAGAACGCTGGATCGCCATTGGGGGATTCCACCTCCAGCCCTCGGAATTTGCCAAGGTGGCGGTGATTGTGACGCTAGCAGCCCTTTTGGAGCACTCGCGGGCGCCGGCCCTGTGGACAATCCTGCAAGCGGCGGCTGTGGTCCTTCCCCCTGGGGTGCTGGTGTTCATCCAGCCCAACCTGGGGACAGCCTTGATTTTTGCGGCGATCACCCTGGGGATGCTCTACTGGGCCAACATTCCCCTGGCTTGGATTGGGTTGCTGCTGTCGCCCTTGGTGTCAGCTATCTTGCTATTCCTGTCGCTGCCGGCCTGGGGCCTGTGGGTCGCCGCCATGACCCTCGTGGGATGGTGGGCGTTGCCCTGGCCGCGTTGGGGTGCGTTGACCGCGCTGGTGGTGAATTTGCTATCAGGCCGCCTAGGGCAATTTTTCTGGGGACTGTTGAAGGACTACCAGCGCGACCGGCTGATTCTGTTCCTGGACCCCGATAAGGACCCCCTTGGCGGTGGCTATCACCTGATCCAATCCCGCATCGCCATCGGGTCGGGCGGCCTGTGGGGCCAAGGGTTATTTCAGGGAACACAAACCCAGTTGAGTTTTATCCCGGAGCAGAACACGGACTTTATCTTCTCGGTCATTGGCGAGGAGCTGGGGTTTGTGGGGTCCATGCTCGTGGTGTTTTTGTTTTGGTTGGTGGCGTTGCGGCTGGTGCTGATCGCCCGGAGCGCCCGCGATGGGTTTGGCTCGCTGATTGCCATCGGCGTGCTGAGCATGTGGATGTTCCAGGCGGTGATCAATATCGGCATGACGGTGGGTCTGGCGCCGATCACGGGGATTCCGTTGCCGTTTTTGAGCTATGGCCGCTCGGCGATGCTGGCAAATTTGATCGCCCTGGGGCTGGTGCAATCGGTGGCCAATCACCGCCGCCAATCCCTTTACTGACCGCCGATTGATGATTTAATAACTAGAGACGGCGACGGGAGCGCTCGCAGCGGATGAGTATGGCAGCGTGGCAACAGGGATTGACCTTGTTTTTCAGCCTGCTGGTAGAGGCTTTGCCGTTTTTGTTGTTAGGCGTTCTGTTTTCCAGTCTATTGCTGGGATGGGTGGAACCGGAAAAGGTGGTGCGGTTGTTGCCTCGGCATCCCCTAGCGGGCGCGGTGGCGGGCGCGCTGTTGGGTTGCCTGCTCCCGGTGTGCGAGTGCGGGAATGTCCCGGTGGCGCGGCGACTGTTGACTCAAGGACTACCCGCGTCCGTGGCGGTGGGGTTTCTGCTGGGCGCGCCGACGATTAACCCCATCGTGCTCTGGTCCACCTGGGTCGCGTTTCGGGACCAACCTCTGATGGTGGTAGGACGCCTGGTTTTAACGCTGGTGGTGGCGGTGGTGGTAGGCTGGGTATTTTCGGTGCAGCGGGATTTGCGCCCGTTTCTGCAACCGGCGGTGGCCCAGGCCATGCCCGTGCCGATGTCGCAGCGACCGCAGCGGGAACTGGCGCTGGTAAGTGTGCCGACTGGTCATTTCTGGGCGGTGGCGGGGCGTCAGCCGATTCCCCTAGATAGCAGCGGTTGGAGTGCGTTGCGGTTGTTGTCCTGGCGGGGGCGCTGGCGCTTGGTGTGGGTGAACGCTCTGACGGAATTGCGGGAGTTAGGAGCCGTGTTGATCCTGGGCACGGCGGTTGCGGCGGCGATTCAGGTGTTGGCCCCGCGCGAGCTGATCTTGAGCTTGGGACAAGGCCCAGCGACCTCGGTGCTGGCGATGCTGGCACTGGGCACGGTGGTGTCCATCTGCTCGACGGTGGATGCGTTTTTTGCCCTGTCGTTTGCGGGGAGTTTTACCGCTGGTGCGCTGCTGGCGTTTCTGGTGTTTGGGCCGATGGTGGATTTGAAGGGGGTGAGTTTGCTGTTGACCGTCTTTCGCCCCCGCGCCGTGCTGTACCTATTTCTGCTGGCGGCGTCCCTGACGTTTGTGCTGACCCTGGCGATGAACCTGTACCTGTGATGAACGGTTGGGATTTGCTGGCGCTTGGGCTATGGGGCGCGCTGCTGGTCAAGTACTGGCTGACGGGGCAATTGGCGGTGCTGATCCACCCCAACTATTTCCCCTTAACGGTGAGCGCGGGGCTGCTGTTGCTGGGACTAACGGGCTGGCAAGGCTGGCAGCAGTGGCGCGAGCGAGGACGTTTGCGGCAGTTGGTGCCCGAAAGCGGCGGGCTGCTTCCCCGCCCCTGGAGCCGCTTTTTGTTGATGAGCACGGCGATGGTGGGGCTGCTGGTCACGCCCCAGCCCTTTAATAGCCAGGTGGCCATCGCTAGAGGTGACCTGCTGACCTTGACCCGCCCGATGCCCCAACGGTTTCGCCTGCGCCAACGTCCCGAGGACCGCTCGCTCGTGGACTGGGTGCGTTTGCTCCAGGTCTATCCCGAACCCGATGCCTACCAGGGCCAAAAAGCGCGGGTGGAGGGGTTTGTAGTGCGTCCCCCCGGCAGCCCAGCCCGCCAGTTTCTGCTGGCCCGGTTTGTGGTCACCTGTTGCGCGGCGGATGCCTACCCGGTGGGTTTGCCGGTGGAGGTGCCCAGTGCAGGCAAGACCTACCCGGCAGACACCTGGTTGCGCGTCGAAGGGCGGATGACGACTGGGCATATCCAGGGCCAACGCCGGTTAGTGCTGCGGGCCGAAACCCTCACGCCGATTCCCCGTCCTGCCAACCCCTACCTGTACTGAGATGGGCTTTGCCGTGCTGGGCTATGGGTTTGCGCTGTGGGACTTGCTGGCAGACCAGTTGGGGGTGCCGCGGGAGCAGGTGGTTTCCTGGACGCCCTACCCCGGCGGAGCAGGGCTGAACGTGGCCTGTCACTTGGGGCGCCTGGGCGTGCCCACGGCCCTTGTCAGCGCGGTGGGTCAGGACCCGTGGGGAACCCAGGTCCTCCAGGTTCTCCAGTCCTACAACGTCTGTACGGATTACCTGCAGCGGTTGCCCTACCCCACTCGTCTGGTGGAGGTACTGCGCCGCCAGGATGGGGAGCGGGAATTTGCGGGCTTTCGTCCTGCCGATTGCCCTGCCTTTGCCGACGCCTTTATCGCGTTTCAACCACCGCCCTGGCGGCCCGCCTGTCTCTACATTGAAGGGGTGGTGCTGGCTTTTCCCCAGTCCCGCGCAACGGCTTTCGCCCTGGTGGATTGGGCGTCCCAGCAGGAGGTCATGACGCTGGTGGACGTGAACTGGCGTCCGACACTGTGGACGGACGAGGCGTTGGCGCGGTCGGTCACCCAAGCGCTGGTGCAGCGGGTCCAGGGCGTGAAGTTAACGGCAGACGAGGCCCAGTGGTTGTTTGGCACGGACGACCCCGACGTTCTCCACCGGCAATGCCCCAACTTGGCGGTGGTCCTGGTGACCCAGGGAGCCCAAGGCTGCGCATACCGCGTTGGCTCCCACAGCGGGCATTCCCCGGCGTTTCCGGTGACGGCGGTGGACACAACGGGCGCCGGCGATGCCTTTGTGGCCGGTTGGCTGCACCAGTGGGTGACCCAGGGACCCGCCCTGACCCAGGACCGGGAGCGTCTCCAGGCCGCCCTGCGTTGGGCCAATGCCGTGGCGGCCATTTCCACGACAGCACCGGGCGCCATCACCCGCGCGCCGACGTCTCTGGAAGTTGCCCAATTCCTGGCCGCCCATCGCCCTGAACCCACCAGCGCCTGATCTCGTCTAACGGAGTAGATACGGTTCAGGGGAGTCACCACGGATGCGTTTCTTTGTTGTATTACCGGTTTTGTTAGGCGTTCTGTCGGCCATGCCAGTCTTGGCAGTTGAATTTACAGGGGTCAGCGAACTTGCCCAGGCCTCCAAGCGGCGGGGGTTCTGGTCAGAACTCCAACTCACCCCAGAGCAACTGCAGCGGATCCAGCAAATTCGGGCCAACGCGCGGCAACAGATGCAGCAAGTACTCACGCCAGCGCAGCGCCAGCAGTTGCGTCAAGCCCAGACCCCAGCCGAGCGGCGCCAGATCCTGCGCCGTCTCCAGTTGACCGAGGCCCAGAAAGCCCAAATTCGCCAAATTCGCGCCAACACCCGCCAGCAAATCGAAGCCATCCTCACCCCGGAACAACGCCAGCGACTGGAGGCACGGCGGCAACAGCAGCGGCGTGTTCCCAAACCGATGTAATGCGGATTGCTTCGGCACCCCACCAGTGCCACAATATAGAGAAATACGGGCGTGGAGGAACGTAGGGTGCGAAAGCGACTGGGAGCAATCGTGGTTGGTTTGGTACTGGTGGTGAGCTTGCTACTGACCGGATGCAGCGGTGCGATGGGGACCCTATCGGGCGATTATGTCCAGGACACGCTGCAACTGGTGCAAACACTCCGCCGCGCTGTTGCCCTTTCCGAAGATGACCCCAACAAGGCCGCCATCCAGAGCGAAACCCGCCAGCGGATCAACGACTTTGCCGCCCATTATCGCCGCGACAGTCGCGTCTCTAGCCTGTTGTCCTTCACGACCCTGCGGACCGTGCTGAATTCCCTGGCGGGCCACTACAGCTCCTATCCTGGGCGGCCCTTGCCGGAGAAACTGAAAAACCGCATCAACGAGCAGCTCGACCAGGTGGAACTGGCTTTGAAACGGGGCAACTGACATCCCGATGGCGACAGTCATCACCTACAGCCCGGCAGTGACCCTGGTGCCCACCTACGAATGTTTCAATGCCTGCACCTATTGCAACTTTCGGGTCGCACCTGGAACCGGAACTTGGCTCAGTCTCGACCAGGCTCGCCAGCGGTTGGACCATCTCCGGCGCCATCACCCCGAGGTGACCGAAATTTTGCTGTTGAGTGGTGAAGTCCATCCGCGCAGTCCCGAACGCACGCGCTGGGTGGAGCATCTGTACCAACTGGCGAAACTGGCTTGGGAGCATGGCTTTTGGCCCCATACCAACTGTGGTCCGCTGAGTGAACCCGAAATGCGCCGCTTGCAGGCGGTGAATGTTTCGATGGGGTTGATGCTGGAGCAACTGCGGGCGGACTTGGCGGTGCATCGTCACGCCCCTAGTAAGGACCCCGCTCTACGCTTGGCGCAACTGGAGCAAGCGGGACGCCTGGGGATTCCCTTCACCACCGGCCTGCTGCTGGGCATCGGGGAAACGCCCCAGGATTGGGAGGCGACGTTGCAGGCCATTGCCGACGTACACCGGCGCTGGGGCCATATCCAGGAGGTCATCTTGCAACCTTACCGGCGGGGCAGTCGCCAGCCCACACCGCTCCCGGATTTTCCCTTGGCGCGGTTGCCAGCCGTGGTAGCCTTGGCGCGGGAGATTTTGCCCGACGACATTACCATCCAGGTCCCGCCGAATTTGATTACCCAACCCGCTGTACTGCTTGACTGTTTAGCCGCCGGTGCGCGGGATTTGGGGGGTCTCGGGCCGCGCGACGAGGTCAACCCGGATTACGCCTACCCGTCCTTGGCGACGCTGGAGACCCTGTTGGCCCCGCACGGTTATCGCTTGCAACCCCGCTTGCCGATTTATCCCAAATGGTTGCATTCTCAACGCGTTTGGCCCCGTTCTAGCCAATCCCCTCAATTTGGTGTAAGGTATTAGGTGTTTAACCGTTCCACAGCTTGGTTGGTCGTGGTTCCCCAGCGGGGTAGGTCTTTTATGTCGGAAACGCTGCTCAATACCCATGACAACGAAACCCTTTCGCGGGAAAGTCGCATTAGCCAACTGCGTCTCTTACTGGAGACCTTGCGCACAGCAGATATTGTGGCCAAGCAGGGATATTTCATTACCAGTTCCGAACTGGCGGCGTTGATGGATGTAAACGCCAGTGCCGTTACCAGTCGCGGGGAAACCTGGGCCTGGCGCAACTGGATCGTCTCGCGGGTGCGGCGGGAAGGCAATCAAATCCTTTGGCAACTGGAGCGGATTGACGGCCCAGCTCCCAACAGTGACCTGACCGACATGAACTAAAAACCCGCCCGTCGCGCGGCTTGCCAAGCCTGTTGACGCTGTTCACCGGCTCGCTGGAACAGGGCTTCGCTGGTCTGGAGGTAGTGTTCGCTATAGCTCTGGGTAAACCAGTGCAGTTCCTCCAGCGCGTCCTGCAAGTGGTTCAAGCAGTGATACAGGCTGCTGGCGACTCCGGCCAGTACCGGTGGGTTGGCCTGGCTGCGAAACAGGGTTTCCGCTTCGTGCAGGGTGCGGCGACAGGCCCGCAGGTAGCGGTGGAATGCCGCCATGCAGGTCTCGTCAAAGGGGTCGGCGGCCAGGCGTTCCAGTTGCCGGTGGCGACTGGTCAAAATGCGGCACACTCGCTGGTCCACGGGTTGAAACACCTGTTGCCACCACCCGTGCGGCGGCGGACTTGGTTCAGGGGTTTGGGAAACCGTTTGCTGCTGGTACTGCTGGTCGTAGGCCCGGCGTTGTTCGGGGTCGCTCAACACCTCGTAGGCGAGGTTCAAAGCGATCATCTGTTCGTGGCCGTTGGGGTTGGTGTCGGGATGGCAGAGTTTGACCAACCGGCGGTAGGCGGCCTTGACTTGAGCGGGCGTGGCATCGGGTCGCAAACCCAGCGTGCGGTAGTGGTCTCTCATGCGTAGGGCAAATCAAACAACACTGTACTCATATAGCGTTCGGTCCAATCGCTGCCGAAGGCCCGTTCCAGCACCCGCCGCGTTTTGTCGTTTTGCTGCTGTTGCCGACAGTAGTAGCTCTGCTGCGAATGGTGCTGCTGTTGCAAAGGGGGGGATAAGGGCGTCGCCGTCTGCGCCTGCTGACAATGAAACTCGAGGATACGGACAACGTAATCCACGAAACGCTGTTGCTCCGCTTCGTTCACGGGCCGAATGAACAGGCAAAATTCCGAGAAAATATCCCCCCAAGGCGGCAAAGGACGGGGTTGTTCAAAGTCACCTGGGGTGTGGGTGGAGAGGTAATCCACATACGCTGCCGGTAAGGAGTGGTCAATCCGCGTGGGCGACAAATCCACAATTGCCGCGCTCACCTGGCCCCGTCCCGCCACGATATCAGCCCCAAATATCGGCAGGTCGTAGCAGGGTCGGGGAAACATCACGCAGTGCAGGATGTCCAAACTCCCCCCCACCTGGGCCAATTCCAGATGCAACTTGCGAAAGTGGGTGCTTTGGTAGCAGATGTTGCGGATTTGCAGCCGTTCCCCCTCCAACTGCCCCTCTACGTAGCCCAAATCCGACGGCAGTGGGTACGGTTCCAGGGGCAAATAGGTCTGCCAACCCTGGCGAATCACCTGCGTCAGTCGCTCAATCAACGGATGCAGAATCACCCCAGCGTGCAACGCTCCACTCTCTAGCATAGCCAGCCGGTCCCACCGTTTATGATCGAAAGAAAACGCGGTTGGAGCTGTGGCGCTTTCTCTTACCTACGTCTTACCGCCGGTTCTGGGCGCGGTCATCGGCTATTTCACCAACGACATCGCTATTCGCATGCTGTTTCGACCCTACCGCGCCTGGTACATTGGTCGCTATCGGGTGCCCTTTACCCCGGGCTTGATCCCCAGCAACCAGAGTCGTTTGGCCGGTCGCATCGCCGATACCATTACTAGCTCCTTGCTCACCCCAGAAGAATTACAAAAGATTGCCCGCCGGTTATTGCAACTCGAGCGCACCCAGGCCGCCATTTATTGGCTATTGCAAACAGCGCTCAACCAGGTCAAACTGGACGCCTACAAAGCCCGCACCGCCAAAATTCTCGCTGGCATTTTGCACGATTTTCTCGGTCAATCCCTGCCCCGCTTGGTGCGCATCTTGGCCCGCCAGGAAGATTTTTTAGCCGAACAGGTGAACCAGATTTTTGATCGGTTTTTGCTGGAATTTCGCCTGTCGCCTGCCCAAGCTGAACAGCTAGCCGATTGGTTACTCGAAACGGTTTTAACGCCTGATTTCCTGCGCCAAACCCTGGTGGATTTTCTAACCGATGAAGCGATTGACGTGATTGACCAGGATTTGCGGGAACAAACCACAGGGACGTACTGGGTCGTGGCTAATTTATTCGGGGTGCGCAATGGGTTGCTGCGGCTGCGCCAATTTTGTATCGAAGAACCGGAGGTTGCCAACCAACGCTTGGCCAAGCTGATGAACTCGCTCCAGTTGCGCCACCGCTTGACCGAATTATTCCAGGAATTGTCGCTCCAAAACTTGCCGGTGGTCACGGTGCATCGCCTGCGTAAACAACTGCGGGAGCTGGTGCGCGAATACCTGCAAACCGACGGCCCCCTGCTCATTCAAAACCTGAGCAACTCGCTGAATTGGGATGAAATTGCCCATTTAATTCTCACCCGCCTGCGCAATTCACCGGTGATGAATACGTCCCTGAGTTTGATCAGCGAAGAACTCGCCCTAATTATCGAACGCTATCTCGAAAAAGACCTGGAGCAATTGATTGCCCGGGTAATTCCCATCTTGGATATTGACCAGGCCATTATTGACCGGGTTAATGCCACATCGCCTGCCGATCTAGAAGCAGGGATTCAGGGGATTGTGCGCAGTGAATTACAGGCGATTGTGAATCTAGGGGGCATCCTGGGTTTCCTGGTGGGACTAGGGCAATCCCTGTTGCTCTGGTGGCAAGCAAACCTGGTATAGTGACAGTGGCCCTTTACGTTTCTTTACCATGCCGGACGTCCGCCTGCTGGTGCTGGATTTAGACGGTACCATCGTGGGTGAAGACAACTGCATTACGCCAGCCGTTAAAGCTGCGATTCAACAAGTCCGCGAGCGGGGAATCAAAGTGGCGATTGCGACAGGTCGGATGTACCGGTCAGCATTACGGTTTCATCAGGAGCTGGGGTTGACGTTACCGCTGTTGAGTTATCAGGGCGCTTGGATTCAGGACCCCCACACCGGTTATCAGCATCGCCACTGGCCGATTGACCCCCAGCGAGCCTTGGAGTTGCTGGACTACTTTGAACAAGCCGATTTACGACCCCATTTGTCCATTCATTTCTATCTCAATGACCAGCTTTATGTGCAGGAGATGCGTCCCGATACAGATCAATACGCCAAGCGCACCTTAATCGAACCCATTTTGGTCGAAGATTTGCGCGAGGTGGTCGCAGCGGTCAAGGTAGCCCCAACGAAAGTTTTGGCGGTCAGTGAAAATCCGCAGGTGATTGAAGCGCTGCTCCACACCCTACAGAAACGGTATCGCCGGGATGAATTGTATTTAACGCGCTCAGCGCCCATTTATTTTGAAGCGGCCAATCCCCAGGTGAACAAGGGTGTGGCGGTGCAGTATCTGGCGGAGGAATTGTTAGGTCTGACGCGCGAGCAAGTGGTGGCAATTGGCGACAATTACAACGACCTGGAAATGTTGCAGTATGCGGGGGTGGGAATTGCCATGGGCAATGCGCCATTGGATGTACAGAGACAGGCGGATTGGGTGGCTCCCAGCGTGGAAGAAGACGGAGTGGTGGCCGCTATTGAAACCTGGGTTTTGCCGGGATGAATCGCACCTATTGCACCAGTGCCTTTCTGCAACGAACGGGCCAGAAAACGCAGGCGGTCTTTGGGTGGAGCCAGCGGGAACCAATGGATTTGCCATTACCCGCCCAATGGGCCATTCTGGAGTGTTTTTTGCAGCCGCAAACACCCGCGTCTGCCTACGAGATATATCGCGCGCGCCAAACCCAATCCCCCAAGATGAACCTGTCGCAATTCGGTGAGCCGTTGTTGCTCAAAATGATGCAGGGGGAGGTGGTCTATTTGGCCCAGGGGTTCGCCAGTTATTTGGAACCGGAGCAGCAGGCCAATTTAACCCAGGAAGTTCCCCTATTTGCCCCTTATCCAGCACTGGCGTTTGCAGAATTTGAACAGTTGTTTCAAGAGCTGGTGATGCAGGGGTTGATTGTACCGGCAGTGGGACAAGTGGCCTGGGGAGATATACGCCGTTGGACGCCGATTTGTGCGATTACGGGATTTTCCCGTGGGACGCCCATTGACCGTTATTATCAAAAGCAATTTCTACAGCAGGTGAAAGAGAGAGTGAGGGGTAACGTTTTAGAGATTGGCGGCGTCGCAAAAGATTGGGAATTTTACCCGTTTGACCGCCAACAGATGACGGTTTACTGCTGCATGAATTTGACGGCGGGCGCTGGGGTGGATGTGGTTGCCGATGCCCACGACCCGCAAGCCACGACTGCTAATTTCTGGGATGTGGTTTTAATCTTTAATGTTTTGGAGCATTGTTACGACCCAGCGCGGGTCATTGCCAATATCCATACCTGGTTAAAACCGGGCGGCTGGTGTCTCGCGCTGGTTCCTACGGCGCAACGATTGCATGACCGACCGGCGGATTACTGGCGGTTGTTGCCGGATGGTTTGCGCTATTTGTTCCGGCATTACTCTCGCTGCGAGCTATACACCTACGGCAACACGTTAACAGTTGTGGCGACCTTTTTGGGTGTTGCCGCTGAGGAATTAACCGTTGCCGAACTGGACCAACATCACCCGGATTACCCCGTCATTGCCTGTGTGGCGGCGCAGAAATGAAACAGTTAGTTATCGGGTTACTCTTACTGTTTTTACTGCTGGGATGTCAACGGACAGAGACACCAGGGCCATTGGTTTTGACGTTATGGCATGGCATTAACCCACCAGCTAACCGGGTGGTTTTTGAGCAGTTGGTCACCGACTTTAATGCCCGTCATACGGACATAAAAATCCAGCCCATCTACATTGGCCAAGCTGACCAGCAATTTCCCAAAATTCTGACGGCCATTGTTGGCAATAGCCCGCCCGATTTGCTCTGGTTTGACAGTTTATTGACGGGACGTTTGGTAGATTTACAGGGTGTGATTCCCCTGACCGATTGGTTGCAAGATGGGGGGTATTTGGACAACCTTGACCCAGCGCTGATCCCAGGCATGGAATTTGAAGGCGAATTGTGGTCAGTTCCGTTTACTACGAGCAATTTGGGGATTTTTTATCGCCCGGATTTGTTCGCTGAAGCTGGAATTAAAACCTTGCCCCGCACCTGGGAGGAATTGGCGCAGGTCGCACAGAAATTGACGCAAGACCGGGATGGGGATGGCCGGCTGGACCAGTATGGGTTGCTGTTGCCCTTGGGGAAAGGGGAATGGACGGTCTTTTCCTGGTTGCCCTTTTGGTTTAGCGCTGGGGGAGAGGTGGCGAACCAAAGAATGCCGCTGCTGACCACGGCGAGTCTCAAGGCGTTGCGTTTCTGGCAAGAGTTGCTGCAAAGGGGTGTCGCAGTGCTATCGGCACCGGAGCGGGGGTACGAGCAGGAGTGGTTTATCCAGGGACGGGTGGCGATGCAGATTACCGGGCCGTGGACGCTGGGGTATCTCACGCAGACGGGCGTGCCATTTGCCGTGATGCCGATTCCCCAAGCAGAACGTCCAGCCACCATTGTTGGCGGGGCAAATGTGTTTGTTATGCGCACCGATCCCCTTCGCCAACGGGCGGCGCTGCAGTTTTTGGACTATATTTTGAGTGATGAATTTCAGGTGGCCTGGGCGGTGCAGACGGGGGCGTTACCAGTGACCCAATCGGCGCGACGGGACCCCACGTATCAGGCCTTTTTAACAAACCATCCCCTGCTGCAAGTGTTCCTAGACCAGATGCCGTTTGCCTATTCCCGTCCCAACGGTCCGAATTACAACCGCGTGTCGAACTGCCTAGGGCGGGCGATTGAAGCGACATTGTTGGGGCAGGCGCCGGAGGTGGCCTTGGAGCGCTACGTCCGTTTCTGTCCAGGGGGGTCCTGAGGTGACGGAGCATCCTGTTGCCCTAGGGACCTTTGCCAGCCTGGTGGCTGGTTTAGGAAGTGGCCTAGGGGCCTTACCCGTGTTGCTCCCTATCGCGCTCACCGTCGGTCTCCAGGCCCTGCTTTTGGGATTTGGGGGCGGGGTGATGCTGGCGGCAACGGCGTTTTCGCTGGTGATTCCCGGAACTGAAGCGGCCTTGCAGTTAGGCTATCCCCAGGCTTGGGCGGCGGTGAGCATGGCCATCGGGATTTTGGTGGGGGGTGTGTTATTGGAACTGGCCCATAACTTTTTTCCCCATGAGCACTTTTTCAAGGGGCTAGAAGGAGGCCGGGCTGGTCATCTGAAACGCATCTGGCTGTTTGTCCTAGCGATTACCCTGCACAACTTTCCCGAGGGGCTGGCGGTGGGGGTCGGGTTCGGCGATGTGGAGGTGGGAAATCCCCTGGCGTTAACCGTGGGGATTGCCCTGCAAAATATCCCGGAGGGTTTGATAGTGGCGACATCGCTGCGGGGATTGGGATACGGGCGCTGGTTTGCGGTGGGAATTGCCCTGTTGACGGGATTGGTAGAACCGGTTGGCGGTTTGGTGGGCGCAGCGCTCGTCAGCCTCAGCCGGCAAATTCTCCCCTGGGGTATGGCGCTGGCCGCAGGCGCAATGTTGTTTGTAATCAGCGACGAAATTATCCCAGAGTCGCACCGGCGCGGCTTAGAACGACAGGGGACTGCAGGCGTCATGCTGGGGTTTGTGGTGATGCTGGTGCTGGATGTGGCCTTGGCGTGACCCCCCGTACTACATAATTTTCGAGCCGGTTACTGTCAAGGTTTTTGTAAAAAATTGCAGGATTGGTTGCAATAAAATGAAACGGATTTTCGCGCCGGTATCGGTCATAATGCTGATGGCAACCTGTAGTCCATCGTGATGTAGGAGCTGAACATGAGTCTGAGCCATTTCCAAGAGGATTTCATGGGGATTGACCGGTTCTTCCAGGAAGCGGTGTACCACGATGAAACGGACTTGAACGCCGCCTCGACCGTGGAAGTGGAGATGTACGAGCACGAGTGTATGTACCCCACGTTTGCGGAAATTGCCCGCCAGGCCGGTCACCCGGAAATTGGGGCCATGTTTGATGCAATTGCCCGCGAGGAGGGAGAACACGCGGAACTGGTGCGCCGGCTGTACAAGGACCTGGAGGTGAAGGACAGCCCGCAAACACTGGAGGCTAAGCGGCTGGTGGCGCAAATCCAAGCCCAGATGGAAGTGGTGGCCAAGGACCCGCGGGGGCTGCGGCGAGCGCTGGAAACAGCTCTGGAGGTGGAAACCATCGAGAGCGAAAAGACCTATCCGGCGTTTGTGGAACTGGCCCGCAGGCAAGGCAAAGAAGAAGTGGCGCGGGTGTTTGAAGAAATCGTCCGCTCGGAAACCCGGCACGCAGCTTGGGTGCGGCGGGCGCTAGAGTCCTTGCCGGCCCACGTCTAGATTCCTGGGGGTTTTTGGTCAGGTCAAGCGGGTCAAGGTCACTCGGTAGCGGTCCTTCTTGGTGAGGGCAATCGCTCCGACAATCAGCCGCCCTTTCCCTCGGATAGCGACCACATCGCCAGTTTTGAGCAGGTGACTGGGTTGGGTGACGGTTTGCCAGTTGACCCGCACCTCCCCCTGTTTGATCCACGCCACCATCTTGGTACGGGATAACCCAAAACCGGCGGACGCTAGGGCATCCAGGCGCAGGGATGCCTCGACGGTGGTTAATTCTTTGGTGCGGGGTTCGGGCACCCGCAGTTCCGACCAGTCCAGGCGGCTGACGGTCACAGGGACAGAGCGCACCTGGGTGAGATGGGCGCAGAGAAAATCGGCCAATTCCGGTACGACGATGACCTGAGCGCCTCGTTCCCCTAGCACCAACAGGTCGCCTACCTTGTCTCGCACAATGCCGGTGGCAAGGATGGCGCCAAGAAAATCGCGGTGGCTGGCGGGGTCAAAGAGAAAGTTGCCCTGAATGCCCAGCAGCGCTAGGGGCACATCTGCGGTTGACAGAGACATCGCTGCCGGCGCTAGGGCGACACGCACGCGCTCGGCTTGGGGATACCCACCCCAGGCGACCCACTGCACTGTACTCAAGCGGCGGCAGTAATCTTCTACCACCTGGACATCGGGGGGGCTGAGCATATCGCTGACCACCACTTGCCAGGTGCGTTCAGCGCGGTCAATCCAGTCCTCCAAACGGGCTAGCAGGTCGGGAGCAGCCATCTCACGACGACGGCGGGGCGGCGTAGGTTACCACGCCATTGGGCATGATGGTTCCCTTGAAAATCGTGTCCCGGAGATAGGTTCCCTGCATCTGGGCGTGGTTGAGACTGGCCTCGGATAGGTCGGCCCGCTCCAGATTCGTGCGCAGCAGGTTGCTCCAGGTCAAATCAGCGGCGGTCAAGTTGGCCTGGGAGAGGTTTGCATCGGCGAGGTAGGCGCCGCTTAGGTTGGCCCGCGATAGGTCGGCCTGCACCAGCTTCGCCTCCGTCAGGTTGGTTTGGGACAGGTCGGCTCGGCTCAAGTCAGCCCGGCTCAAGTCGGCTCCGGCAAAGTTAGCTCCTGTGGCCATGACCCGGCTCAAGGTCGCCTCGGTAAATTGAGCCAGGCGGGCATCGGCTTGGCGGAGATTGGTAATGCTGCGGGGTTCGCTGGCCAGGATCGCCCGGTTGAGATTGGCCCGCACCAGGCGGGTTCCTGTTAAATTAGCCCCCCGCAAGTTGGCCTGGGACAAATCCGCATCCGTCAGGTCACAGCCCTGTAAGTTCGCCTGGGACAAATCGGCGCCCCGGAAACACGTCTCCCGTAAATTCAGCTCACTCAAGTCCACACCACTCAGGTTAGCCTGGCTAAAGTTGCGTTCCCCCTGCTGCAGGCGGTGGCGTATCTCCGCTGTGGCAACGGTCTGGGTTGGCGACTGGAAACGTTGCGGTGGAATCGTCTGGGGACGCAGGGTATCTATCTGTTCTCGGACCCGTTGGCCGATTTGGGATTGCTGTTGCAGGGTTTCCCGCAGCCGAGCGAGACGTTCCTGCACCGATTGGCCCCGCATGGCTGGAGTTACGGTCAAAGTTTCGGCCCAGCGGGGGATCTCTTCGCCGCGAACCCGGCCAAACACGAGCAACGAACGGATGTCCATCTCCCGCAGGCGCGGCAAATTTTCCCGCAGGCACGTCATGGTTTGGGTCACCGGCGGCACCGTTGCACCCTCCACCAGGAGGCGCAACTGTCCATTGTCTAAAACCCCCTGGCCCGTACAGTCCAGCGGGGCGAGGCTGGTCCGTAACCAGTCCGTTAACTCCGGAGTCGTCATACCGGTAGCTCTAGCATAGGTTTGTGCGCATGGGGATCCATCCTTCAACGTAACCCAACCACCCAGGCCGTCCCAATGAGCGAAATCACTCGGCCAAATGCTAGCACGATTCTCAGCCCACTGCGGCATCCATCACCCGGCCATCGGGCAAGGTCGCGCCGGTCAGGTCCACATCTGTGAGAATCGCCCGTTGCCAATCCACCTCGAGCAGGTAGGCCTCCCGCAAGTTGGCCCCCTGGAGTATCGCCCCGTTCAAACTAGCCCCCTTCAAATTGGCGCCCTGAAGATTGGCCGCCCGCAGGACCGCCCGCGAGAGGTCCACCTCCCGGAGGCTGGCTCCCGCCAGGTTGGCTTCCCGCAGAACCGCCCGGCAGAGGTCTCCTTGCCAAAAATTGGCCCCCCGCGCGTCCAACTGGTAGAGGTACGCCCCGCTCAGGTCCACGTTGGTTAAATCGGCATGGAGGAGCAACGCCCCACTCAAATCGGCCCGGCTTAGGTTCGCGCCGCTGAGATCCGCCCGCGTCAAGTCCGCCCCCGCTAATACCGCCCCTACCAGCTTTGCCAGGGCCAGATTGGCCTCCACCAAGCGGCAATCACTCAAATCCGCCTCGCGCAACACCGCCTGTTTGAGTTTCGCCTGGGTCAAATTCGCGCCAGCTAGATAAGCTCCGGTCAAGCGCGCCCCGCTCAGATCGGCACCGGCGAGATTGGCCTCGCTCAAGTTCACCCCGTTGAGGGCGGCTCGGTACAAATCCGCCCCCTGCAAATCCAGGCCGCTAAACTCGCGCTCTCCAGCTTGGTAGCGTTCCAGCAGTTCCTCGGCATTCATGGCTCAACGACCCCGACCGGTAGCCCCAGCATACCACGCCAGCAGGCTCTGAAACAGTCCGAGCCCATCGGTGGCCCCCAAGTCGGCGTCGCTGGCTCGCTCCGGGTGGGGCATCATTCCCAGCACGTTCCCCCGACGGTTACAAATGCCGGCGATGTCGGCCACTGAACCGTTGGGATTGGGAGGTAGATAACGAAATACCACCTGCTGATGCCGTTCTAAATCCTGTAGAACCGCCGGTTCCGCGTAGTAACACCCCTCGCCGTGAGCAATCGGCAATGTCAACACCTGGTGGCGCTGGTAGCGGCACGTCCAGGGCAAATCCACCCGCTCCACCCGCACAGGCACCCGGTCGCAGATAAACTGCAAATCCCGATTGCGCATCAGGGCCCCTGGCAACAGACCCACCTCCGTCAGGATTTGGAATCCATTGCACACGCCCAACACCCAGCCGCCCGCTTCCGCATGGCGGAGAACCGCTGGCATCACCGGCGAGAACCGAGCCAGGGCGCCGCAACGCAAGTAGTCCCCGTAGCTGAACCCGCCAGGCAGGACCACGACCTCCACATCTCCCAACTCCGTCTCCTCATGCCAGATAAAGCGCGTGGGCTGACCGAGCAGATGCTGCGTGACCCAGGCCATATCGCGGTCGCAGTTTGACCCCGGAAACACGACAATGCCCCACTTCACACCTTTGCCTCCACAGTGAACCGGTAGGTCTCCATCACCGGGTTGGCCAACACCTCGCGGCACATCCGTTCAACCTGGGTTTTGGCCTGTTCCAGGTCAGGGGCGGTCAAGGTTAATTCGATGAATTTGCCGATGCGCACCTGCTGCACACCCTCGTAGTGTTGTTGTAACGCTTTGGTGACGGCGGTACCGGCAGGGTCGAGCACCGAGGGTTTCAGGGTAATTTGGATTTCGGCCCGGTAGGTGGTCATGGGTCGCCGAAGACCTCCGCTTCCCGACCGACCCACCATTCCCCCAACTGCATTAAATCCTGGTGAATGTCCTGCAGGCGTTGCAGGTACACCTCCGGCGGCAAATGGGGCCGCTCCTCTTGCAGTTTGAGTAACCGCAACTGGATCAATAGCCAAGGTTGGGCCACGCGGCCTGTAGCTTCCATGTACCGCGCTAGAGTTTCGGGCGTCATCACATCCCCTACAACATCCCTTTCATTCTACCGGCCTGGGGCTAACCCCGGATTATCCCATCTTCTACCATAGAAATCGTTGTCCCGTCCTGCGTGAGCTATGGTGGCAGTCGCCCCTTCAGTCCCCAACGTTCGACCCGAGATTCGTGCGCTCCAACCTTGGCTCGTGGAATGGCGGCGGGCCATCCACCGGCGACCGGAACTGGGATTTCAAGAAGTGCAAACGGCGGCGCGGGTCACGCAACTTCTGCGCCAGTGGGGGTACCAACCCCAGACGGGGATTGCTCAGACGGGCGTGATGGCGGTTTTGGAGGGCGGGCGACCGGGACCGGTGCTGGCATTGCGGGCGGATATGGACGCCCTGCCGATCCAGGAACTAAACGAGGTACCCTACTGCTCGGAAATTGATGGGGTGATGCACGCCTGTGGGCACGATGGGCACACCGCTATCCTGCTGGGGGTGGCTTACTACTTAGCGCAACACCGCCATCACTGGCGCGGCACGGTGAAGCTTCTCTTTCAACCGGCGGAGGAAGGCCCTGGCGGTGCCAAACCCATGATTGAAGCCGGCGTCCTGGAAAACCCGCCGGTCGAAGCGATTTTTGGGCTGCACCTGTGGAATGACTTGCCGGCGGGAACGGTGGGCGTGCGGTCAGGGCCGTTGATGGCGGCGTCGGACTTTTTCTCCTGCCGGATTCAAGGGCGCGGTGGGCACGGGGCGAAACCTGAACAGACCATTGACGCCCTGGTGATCGGCGCTCAGGTGGTCGTGGCGCTGCAAACAGTCGTGGCGCGGCAGGTCAATCCCCTGGAACCGGTGGTGGTGACGGTGGGGGAATTCCATGCAGGTTCGGCGCGCAACGTGATTGCCGACCAAGCGTACCTAGGAGGAACGGTGCGCTATTTTCAGCCGGATTTAGCGCCCGTGTTGCCCCAAAAGCTAGAGGCAATCGTGCGGGGGATTTGCACGGCCTACGGCGCGCAGTACACCTGGCAATACGACTATCTCTATCCCCCTTTGGTCAACGACCCGGCGATGGCGGACTTGGTGCGGGCGGTGGCGGAGCAAGTGGTGGAACCGGCCCTGGGCGTGGTTCCCAATTGTCAGACGCTAGGAGGTGAAGACATGGCGTTTTTCCTGCAGCAGGTGCCGGGGTGTTATTTCTTCTTGGGGTCGGCCAATCCCGCCAAGGGTTTAGATTTTCCCCATCACCATCCCCGCTTTGATTTCGACGAAAGTGTGCTCAGTTTAGGGGTAGAATTGCTGGTGCGCTGTCTAGAGCAGTACCTCCAGCGATGAAACTGTCCACGAGTACGGTTGTGGTTCTGGTCCTGGCCATTGCGTTGGGGGGAAGCGTTGCCTACTGGGAGTTCGTGGGCAAACCCCAGCGCCAGGAACAGCTGAACCGGCAGGCTCGGCTGTTTAACTTTACAGAAAAACAGGTGACAGCGATTACCATCCAGAAGCGGAACGAAACCTTGCAATTTGAGCGGGTGAAGCTGGGGGAATGGCAGATGGTGAAACCGCAAAAAAAACCGGCCAATGAAGCGCCCATTGCCTTTCTCCTGGGGCAAATGACCACGGCGCAACGGGTGCAGGACCAAGACATCACCATTGCCGCACATGAAAAGGCGAAATTTGGGCTGGATAAACCGCTAGCAACGGTCCAAGTAACGTTGGAAAACGGCAATCAACACCGCTTGGTGCTGGGGAATCCTGATTTTACAGGCGTCGCCTTATACGCCCAGATTGACCCACCGGTGGAAGCGCCCACGCTGCAGGTGGCCTTGGTGCCCATTGACCTACGCAATGCGGTGGACCGCTCTCTGTCTGAATGGCTAGCGGTGCCAAAAAAAGAAGAGTCCAAGAAGGCTCAACCAAGTCCCAAACCGTGACGCTGTGGTTGATCGGTGGCACTTGCGAGAGCGCAGAATTGGCGGCGCAGTTGGGGGCGGATATGCTCTGCGTGATTACGGTGACCACTGAGCGGGCCAAACGCCTGTACGGCAACTTAACTGTGTTGGTGACCCATTTAACGCCAGAAAACATTCATGGATTTGTGCGGGATTACCAAATCACCCGTATTTTAGATATGTCTCATCCCCATGCGGCTCAAATTTCTCAGCTAGCGATTGCCTGTGCTGCGCAATACCATTTGCCCTATTTGCGCTATGAACGTCCGCCGGTGCCCGACAGCTCCTCCCATTGCTTTTACTGGCGGGATTTAGATGAGTTATTCAGCCGTTATTCCTTTGGTCGCGAGCGCATTTTGGTTACGTTAGGGTATCGGCAATTGCCCCGCTTAAAACCCTACTGGGGCGAGCACAGTTGGTTTGTGCGGATTTTGCCGGACCCTGTAGCATTAACAACTGCTTTGGAGGTAGGATTTTTACCGCAGCACATCATTGCGCTGTGGCCACCGGTGAGTTATGAGCTAGAGCGTGCTCTCTGGCAACAATGGGGGATTACCCAGGTGATTGCCAAAGCATCAGGCGCCCCAGGCGGGGAAGCGGTCAAACACCAGGTGGCTCAGGAGTTGGGAGTGGTTTTGCATCTGTTGCAGCGTCCGGCAGTGTCGTATCCCCAGCAGACGGATGATCTGGCGGTGGCGCTGGCGTTTGCTCGTGGGGAGACGACGCCTGGGTGACTAAAGCCTGCACAACGGCCTGTAATTCCTGGGCCAGAGGACTAGGGTGACGGCGCTGGAACAGGTCGGCTAAGCGCTGGTAGTACCACAGAGTCCCCTGCTTGCCCGTACTGAAGCGTTGCCACACAGCTTCCCCCACCTGTTGATAGTCGCGCCAGATGGTTTGGGCGTTGTGGAGCTTGTCGGCGTTGGATACCAGCAGGACGTCCCCATCAACCTGTTCCAAGTGGTGTAAATAGGCCTGCTTGCGGGTCCACCAATCCCGTGTGTCCGCGTCTTGTCGGTCTGTGCATCCTTCAACAATGCGCAAAACCCGCTCACCGAACTGGGCGGCAATGTCTGCGGCAATTTGAGCGCGAGTGTAGGTGCTGTAGCGGGGGCCATCTTCCAAACTGTCGTGCAGCAGAGCCGCAATGGCCTGGTCTTCATCGCCGCCATTTTCCAGCACCAGGGCGCTGACGGCCAGGAGATGGCTGAGATAGGGAATGGTGGTGCCTTTGCGGACCTGCTTTTGGTGCAGTTGATGGGCATAGGTCAGAGCGCGGGCAAAGCGTTCGCTCAACATGGTCATCACCCCGCCACCGCCGCCGTTTGTTTGGCCGGTAAAGGCACCACTGAACCCCCGGGCGGACATAGCTTGCGCAGGTCCCGGAAGGGAAAGTGGCTCTTTAACTGATGGTGGGTATCGGGACCAAACGCAGCCACCTCTACCTGCACCCCCTGCTGCTGGAGCCAGTGCAACGCTGGTAAAAAGTCGCCATCGCCACTGAGCAGAATCACCTGAGTAAATAGACTTGTCAACATGTCCACAATCATCTGCCCGTCCATATTCGCTTTCGCACCTCCATCGGCAAAGCGGACAACTGGTTTGGTATGCACCTGTACCCCCAACTGCTGGAGTTCCTGGTGCAGTTGCCGTTGCTGGGGATGGTGGGGGTAGTGACCGCTGTAGAAATGCACCGTAGCGGGGACATCCGAGGGCACCAGCCGGCGCAGGAGTTTCGCATAGTCTAGCGCAACCCCCAACCGGCGGGCGCTTTCGTGGAGATTGGCCCCGTCAATAAAGACGCCCACCCCCTGGCGCACCACCAGCCCTTGGCTCAATTGATGCACCTGTTGCTGGAGTTGGTCCAGTTGGGCAACGAGAGCATCCACCCGGGGAGCAGTTTGGAGTTCGAGTCGCTTCAGGCGGTCGTGGGCATCGTGAACCTCTTGTAAAATCGCTGCCCGTTGCTGCCGGGTTTGGAGAACCACTTGGTCCAACTGGTTCTGCATGTCCTGTAACTGGCTCAACAGATGGTCTATCCGTTGCTGCTGCTGGCCTAGTGGCCCGACCAGGTCGCTCACTTGAGCGCACTGGGTTTGCAACTGTTGTAGTTGGGCCAGCGCATAATCGAGCTGCTTTGTCTGCTGATGCACGGTTCGGCTGACCTGGGCCATCTGCCGCCGTTGCCAATGAACTGCTAGCGGGATGAACCCGAAGGCCACCTGCCGCGTGCATAAGGTCAACAGCAAAGCGCCGCCCCACCACCATCCGATTGGTATTGTGCTGTTCATCGGTCGCTAGTCTTCCAACTCAACCATCCCTTTTATAAAAGGGACTAGAAAACTACTTTTCCAACGGCAGCGCTAAGCTCTTCAAGCGGTCGAGCAGGCCAGCCGGCACCGTCACGGGTTGGTCGTCTAGCAAGCCAAGTTCCAGTTCTAGATAGAGTGCTGATTGCCGCAGGTGTTCCCCTTGACCTAGGTACGTATGGACAATACCCAGCAATTGTAAGTTACCCCGGTCGGCGCAGAATTCATGCCAAGCAGGAATGGCTTCCGGGTCGCGGCTGACGACTAGGTAGTGGGTGCAGGCTTCTAGCAAGGGTTGTTTGGCTGGGTCCACTTTGCCCCCCACATCCACCAGCACCAGTTGTTTTTGGCGGCGCAATTGCAGAATGGCTTGGGCCTGCCAGGGGAAAAACTCGCTGGTCGGTTGACCTCGATACCGGTCTTTCAACATTTTTCCCTGGTCGGCATCGTGAATTTCCAACAACCAGTTACCTTCGCCATCCCAGTGTGCCCGTTGTAAGTACACCTCTGGACAGGCAGGTAGCAGGGCTTGAAACAGGGCATGGGCCAGACGACTTTTACCGCTGTGGGGTGGACCGACAATCATCACTGCCGGCGCTAGGCGGTTTTGTAGGGTTGGCAGAACTATGCGCAACACTTGCCCCACGCGTACCTCTGGGTGATGGGTGTTGACGACAACGGCCCCCAAACGCGGGTCGTAGCAGGCCACCCAGCGCGTGTGATGACAGGCATGAACCAACCAGCCGTACAGCCAAATCGGCGCGCGACCACTAATCACCACGCCCTTGGTTGGGTCCAGTTGGTTCGGAAGATGCAGGGTCGCCAAATCTTCCGGAAACATCAACCGGTCTGGACGCACTAGCTCAATTTCTAGGACTTGGCAATCCAAACCGCTCTGGGTGGTCGCGGCTCGCCAGTGTAAGACAACAGTTGGAGATGTCATTGCTTCATCATGCATGGATTGGGTACGCTATCAATCCTAAATTCTTTTGGAAACTTACCCTTCGAGTCAGCCACAGACTGCACATAATGTAAAGTGTTTTGGGAGATGAACATGCCATACACGTTGATGGTATCCCCTTGCGGCACAAGCACCTTAACCAACCAGGCCGGTGAACACGTTCGTTCGTTGTTGACACGCACAGCCAATGCTCGTGAACAGGACTTAAGCTTCCCAGGTAAGCAAACGATAGACCAGTACCTCTCTCAGCGGGAACAGGACATTTTATCCGCAGACGTGAATCAGGTTCGGCGTTGGAGTGCGGAACTCAACGGCATTCTGGCCTATTACGATGGGCAACTCCCTCCTCAGACAGACATTCATCTGTTGCTGGCTACTGCTACCTACCAGGGACAAAAGACTGCGGACCTGATTGCTCGCTGGTTGCAAGCCCACGGTTGCCATGCAGAAGTCCACCCCATTTCCCGTGACTTAAATGTAGGAAGTGCGGAAGCATTTCGGGTGGCCATGGCCGAGTTGGTGCAGTGGGTGGAAGACACCATTCCTGGTTATCGCCAGCATCAATACCAGGTTGTCTTTAACCTCACCGGCGGCTTTAAAAGTGTGAACGGTTTTTTGCAGACAATTGGGATGTTCTACGCCGATGAGTGTGTGTATATCTTCCAAGACTCACGAGAGTTGATTCGCATTCCACGTTTGCCAGTCAAGCTAGATGCTGAGAGCATTATCGGAGAACATTTGCTGCTTTTCCGGCGTTTAGGGGTAGGTGCAACCCTGCCGCTAGAGGACTGTCGGTCAATTCCCGAAACGCTGTTATTCATCCATGGAAATCAGGCAGTGCTTTCCGAGTGGGGAAAACTAGTTTGGAATCGTTGTAAAGCATCCTTCTACTCTCAGGGCTTACTCGAACCGTTGAGCGCCAAGATTCGCTATTCTGAAGCCTTTCAAAAAGCGGTTCATGAACTGCCACCTGAGCGCCAAGCAATCATCAATGAGCGCTTGGACCAATTGAGTCGCTATTTAGATGACCCTAAAGCTCGTTACAATCCCTCATCGTTGGATTTCAAACCGCTGCGGGGGAACCCGTGTCCCCCTTCGACCCATGAATGCGACGCTTGGAGTGATTTAGATGCTAAACGCATTTTTGGTCATTTTGAAGAAGGAGTCTTTGTGATTGATCGGCTAGATAAGGGGTTGCACTGATGGAATTCCACCTCCCTTTGACCGTTGCTGTTCTAAATGAATTGTCAGGTTATCACCTGAGTGAGCGCTTGGGACTGGCTGTACGGCTATGGGTTGTGTTGCACAAGCTGTATGGGGAAGAAGACGACCTTTTTCGTGACTTACCAAATCCCTTTAGCTATACAGCGATTCGTGACCGGTTGCTTTCGCCGCTGCATCCTAAAAATGACCCACCAGCAGGCGAGTCTGTAACCTGTCCTGACCAGGAATGTATTTGTCATTTGCCCCTGAGTCATTGGATTGATGAAACGATTGGTAGCGAGTTGCAAAGAGCACTGGGATTTTCGGATGATATTTGGCAGGAGAAATTGCAAGAAAAACCATTCGGTCATTCCCATCGCACGTTACGTAAAATACTTCCCGCTCTTGTGAGTCTGGGTTATTTGAAAACGAGAGGTTATGCTAAATTTTATCGCCTACCTCTCGACAGTCTTCCAGTATTACCGAGCCAAAACCACGGGAAGTCACTATCTGTTATTCAAAGCCTGGATATTCTCAATGACATTAGTTTTATGGACCCACGGTTATCCGTCGTCCTAGCGGAATTGCAACAGGATTATCCAGCAAACAAGCGCTTCTTTTTGCATCTGGATTTCATTCTCCCGCCTAATAAGCAGGAACAGGTGGATGACCTGCAACAGCAGTTGAACGAGTTGTGGGCATCACCTGAGATAACACCTGTGCGTTTTGATTACCACACGAGAGAGAAGGGAGTGCAACGTCTCGTAGCTTACCCTGTGTGTTTGTTCTATGCGCGACGGGCTAAATACCTCAGTGCGTATGGTCAAACGCCTAGTGGTTCGATTGGCTGGCACAACTTTCGTATGGACCGGGTTACGTCTGAAAAATTTGAGATATTGACCTGGAAACACACTGCAATCCCTGGCGAGTTGGTACGCCTGAAAAAACAAAACCAGTTGCCGACTCCCGAGGATGTAGAACTGGCCTGGCAAGAAGCATGGGGCACCGATTTTTATCTTCCTAAGGCCCTAATGATTCTGCGGTTTGAACCCGCCTTTGCCCAGCGGTATATCGAAGGGACGGAACGCCATCCCACCTTCCGCCGCGTGGATTATTACAAAATTCCCACTCTACTGCGCCACAGCCCTGAACGACAGCAGGTGCAACGAATTTTGGCGCAGCGCTCCCCTGACGATGCCTACTACCAAGCCTGGGTGCGAGTAGGAGATACGAACTTGACCATGCGCTTGCGGGATTGGCGGCCCAATGGCGAAGTAATTGCCCCCTTGCAATTGCGGGAACAAATGCGCCAAGAAGCGGAAAAAGAACTGAGTTTTTATCGTTAATCTGATAGGGGCTACGCCATGACAATTCTCATCACAACTATAGGCACAACTGAGTACGATACAACAACGTATTACTTTCCCGATGAAGCCAAATACTGCACCTGTTATGTAGCTGAGGCGATTGCCCTGATGCGTCATGTGAATCGAGTAATCTTTTTACTAACAGAGCAAGCCCGCCAGAAGCATTGGTAGCATTTACAACAGCGTTTTAAGGACTGTCAAATTGCAATTACTGTTGAAGCTCGCGCTATTCCTGACGGTCAGACGGAAGCAGAAATCTGGCAAATTTTCGATGTTCTTGTGGATGCAGTTCCAGCGAATGCCAATGTAATTTTTGACATTACTCATGCATTTCGCTCGATACCAGTCCTGGTGTTGCTGGGGGCGGCCTTTTTACGCCGGGCAAAAAATGTCAATATCCGAGGTTTGTACTACGGTCTATACCGGCCTGGTCAGGCAAAAACTCCCATTATTGACCTAACGCCGGCGCTGCGCTTGCTGGATTGGTTGACGGCGACGGATAAGTTTATTAGCACTGGCTCGGCGGTGGAACTAGGGCAATTGCTCAACACCATTCAACAGGACTTCTACCGCTCGCAACGGCCACAAAAAGAAGACCCCCGCCCCACAACCCTTAAGCGCTTTGGCACCGCTATCCAACAGGTGTCGCGTTCCCTGGAACTGGTGCGCCCCATGAGTTTACTCAAAGAGGATTTGCCGAAATTGGTCCATGTTTCGACAGACCAGCTTGCCCAAGAAGTGGGTCAATTTGCCCAGCCGTTTGGATTATTGCTGGATGCAGTACAACAGAGTTATTTACCGCTGGCGCTGGCTGGTGAAAATGCAACTCCTGATGACCAGGTCCGAAAACAATTTCGCCTGTTGCAGTGGTATGTAGATAAGGGTTTGACCTTGCAGGCGCTGTTGCTGGCTAGGGAATGGACAATCTTGGCGCTGTGCCTGCTAGCTGGGTATGCGGATTACCTTGACCGCGATAGCCGGGAGGCGATTGAGGAACAACTGAAGGCAATGATTGGGTATGGGGAACGTCCGGGTTTGGACCAGCCGATTGCTGCTTATGTGCCCGATGCAAAAAAGCTGGCGGATTTTTGGTCCTGTTTGACGGAGTACCGCAATGACCTGGCCCATGTGCAGATGCGCAAGAATTTCCTAAACAGTGGTACCCTGGAGAACTTTGCCCTGAACGACCTGCTGCCGACTTTACAGGCGCTTTTCCCTAGCTTTTGCCAATGACAAGATTTTGGAAGGGACAAGTTCTAAGGGTGGTTATGCTGAAGGTGTCTTTCGCTGTCGGGGTATGGAGGTAACCGATGTTTGCCGTTGCTCCTGTCACTGCTGGGTTGCAAACGCCAGAAGGCGCGCCGATTCCATTGCGGGGCGTGGATTTTGACGTGACGATTCGGGATATAGGCGCTCAGGTGACGGTTTCTCAGCATTTCCAGAATGTGGAATCCCAGCCTATCGAAGCGGTGTACTCGTTTCCCTTGCCGGAAGGGGCGGCCATCTGCGGGTTTGAGGTGCGCTTGGGGGAGCGGGTGATCACGGGGCGGGTAGAAGAAAAAGAAACAGCCTTTGTCCAGTACGACGAAGCTCTGAAGGAAGGTCAGGGCGCCTATCTCATTGACCAGGACCGGCCCAACATCTTCACCATCTCGGTGGGGAATCTGTTGCCCCAGCAGTCGGTGGTGATTCGGATTCGCTATGTGCAAGAGCTGGAAACACACGCCACAGGTGGCCGGCTGGTGATTCCCACGACCATTTCCCCCCGCTATGTGCCGCTGGAACAATTGCAAACGGCGCCAGCCAGTGAACTGATGCACATCAATCCCCCAACGGTTCTAGGTCCTTTACCTTACGGGATGCGGCTGCGCGTGGAGGTGGTCACCAGCAGTCCCTTGGTGAGTGTAGAATCCCCTTCGCACCCCATCCGCTGTACGCTGGCCGATGGTCGCGCTCAGGTGGAACTGGTGGGGGACCAGGTGCAACTGGACCAGGACTTTGTGCTGAACTATACGGTGCAAAAGCCACACGCGCCCCAGGTGCGCATCGCCCGCGATATCGGGTCTGATGGGTTTGTGGCGATGGTGAGTTTTTGGCCGGAATTTCAGGTCTCATCTCGGTCACCCCAAGAGTACATCTTTGTGCTGGATCGGTCGGCTTCAATGACCGGCGAGAGCATCCAGCAGGCGAAAACGGCGTTGCTTCTTTGCCTGAAATCCATGCAGCCGGGGGACCAGTTCAATATCTATGGCTTCGGTTCAACCTATGAAAAGCTCTTTCCCCGCAGCCAGCCCTATACACCAGAAAACCTGACGACAGCGACGAGCCATGTGCAACGGTTGGATGCCGATTTAGGCGGTACAAAAATCTATTCCGTTTTGCAAGATGCCTTGGCCCACGCTGGCAGTTTGCCCAGTAGCCAGGTGATTGTGCTGACCGATGGGCAGATAGGCAATGAAGCGCAGGTCATCGAATTGGCGCAGCGCTATCGAGGTCGGGTGCGTGTGTTTCCCTTTGGGATTGGGCGGGGACCCAATGAGTATTTCATTCGAGCGCTGGCGCGGGTGACAGACGGGGCAGCAGAGTTCATCTTTCCAGGGGAGCGTATCGAACCCAAGGTCATGCAGCAATTTGCCCGCATGGGAATGCCCTACGCTGAACAACAGGTGCGCCTGGATTGGGGTGGCTTGCCGGTCAATCTCGTGACGCCCCGCGTGTTGCCTCCTTTGTTTAGCGGTCAGCGCTGGACTGTTTATGGACGCCTGGATGCCCTGAAACCGGCGCAAATACGGCTGGAGGCGGTTATCGCTGGACAAACCTACACCTGGGAATTGCCGGTGGACCCTAACCAGCTAGACGACACGCCGATTGTTACGCTGCTGTTTGCCCGCAGCGCGATTCGTGATTGGGAAGAGCATCCCCAAGAATGGACGGGTTCCCAACAACGGGAGCGGAAGGCCGAGTCGCGTGCTCGTCAGGAAGCGCTGGTGGAACTGGGGTGTCGTTACCAGTTGCTGTCGTCCCAAACCAGCTTTGTGGCCATCGAGCAGCGACCCGACGGGGATAAAACGGTGGAAATCAAACTGCGGCGGGTGCCGGTTGCCCTGACACGAGGTTGGGGTGGCACTCCTACAGTTAGCTCCGCTGAACTTTCAACTTCTTGCTATGGTATTGACTTCCGTTTTTGCGATGATGATGATATTGACTTCCGTCATCGTACTTATCCCGCTGCCAGAACGACACTCGTCTCAGGTGACTCGGATAACACTGCGTTCACAAAGCTCATTGCCGCTCAGGATTTTGAGGGATTTTGGCCGCTGAGTTCTGAGCTGATGCGGTTATTGGGCTGGGACAAAGCGAAGAAGGCAAAACGTGCGATTGCGGCGCTCAAAAACGCTGGTATTGCTAAGGAAATAGCCGAAAAAATAGTGGCGACGTTGTTGGCCCTAGACGCACTCCAGCAGCGTTTTGGGCACAGGCAGGTCGAATGGCAGCTTCTGGCCCAGAAAGCAGAATGCTGGTTGCAGCAACTCGCTTTGACACCCCCTGGCGCTGGGAGTCAACCGGCAGACCTAGTGACCCGTTGGCGGCAGTGGTATGAGCGGCTGTGAACCAATCCATCCACCGACGGTGAGGGTTAGTACTACGACGACCCCAGCAAGGGCGTTTACCGCGAGCCGTTTGTGCTTGGAACGGACGAACTGATTGAAAAGGTCTGTCGCTTGCTGGGAGTCCCTACCCTCAAGGCGATTGAGTTCTGGGAGGGAAACAGCCAGGAGCGTGAAGATACCCACACCTTCAAAGGAAAATGGCGGTGCCTGGTACTATTGTGACCGAATGCAGCAACATTTTTGGCCCTGTGCGCACCTGTTTGACTACTTTGATACTGCCCCTGCAGTATTGATGGTGGGAGTGTTTGTCTAAGGCAGTCATTGCTACATCTCAAAAAACCCGTTGGCCTTAGGCTGGCGGGATTTTTTTTATGAGCTAAAAAGAGCTAATGGTGTATAATCAACATACTTAGAAAGCGTTTTGGTCGCCCTGAGTGTGAATCACGAAGCATTGTTTTACCAAGCACTCGAACAGCTTTTTATTGGTGTTCCCGTTGAAGGACAATCGGGTTATATTAATCTCATGAGCATCAAATCTCGCTATTACCGCGAAATTTTTGCTCCAGGGCTACGTCAGTATGTTGATGAACAACTGGTAAACTTCCCCACTTTTCGGGAAGAACTCTACGACAAGCTGTATGCTTTTTTCAAGCGTTATTTTTCAGCCAATGGTTCGCTTGGTTTTTTCTTCACCCCCTGCCATGAGAGCCTATACGAGCGAGTCTACACCGACGACCAGGACGTTATGCTGTTCTGGAAAACGTCGCGCCTTTACTACATCAAAACTGAGCGATTGTTTCGCAGTATGACCTTAGAAATAAACGGTTATCATCTCCACTTTGATGTCTCACGAATGGAACATAAAAAAGCCAATGAGAAGCGACAGCTAACCTACTCCCTGGACAGTCTAGATGGCGCGATCCGCTTCCAGGTCTCCTATGCCGAAGGCAGTAAAAAAACTGACAAAAAGAGTATGATAAAAATGTTGCGCTCACGTGGCATCAACCTGAATGAAGACGACTTAGAAAAAGCCTTTAATCTGTTTGAAAGGCAAGCGGAGATAGACTATTTTCTGTGCAAGGATGCCAGATCTTTCTTGCGCGAGCAGTTTGACTTGTGGTTATTTCAGTATCTTCTCAGGGAACCAGACAACCAGTTCAGCCAAACCCGACTCACCCAACTGCAAGTGCTCAAAAAGGTTGCATATCGGGTTATTGATTTTATTGCCGCATTTGAAGATGAACTGGTCAAGATCTGGAATAAACCAAAATTTGCTTTACATTCTCATTATGTCATTACCCTTGACCAGCTCTGGGCAAAGAGTCCTGCGATGGTTGACCGGTTACTCACCCACCCTAGCATGGAAACACAGGTGCAGGAGTGGCAAGCCCTCGGATTAGTTGACGCTGATTTTACCCCCACCAAAATCTGGGATACAAGTAGCCTGTTTCGAGACTTGCATCGTGATTTTCAATTCTTGCCGGTAGACACACGCTATTTTGCCGATATAGAGTTAGAGATTTTAGACCTGTTTGATCAGTTGGATAGCACCCTTGACGGCTGGTTAGTTAAGAGTGAGAATTACCAGGCCTTGAATACGTTACTTCCCAAGTGGCGTGGGAAGGTCAAGTGTATCTACATTGATCCCCCCTTTAACAAGGACCAGGAGGCAGACTACCAGTACATGGTTCATTACAAAGACGCTACTTGGTTGACAATGTTAGAAAATCGTCTATCAATTGCCCGTCATTTTTTGCGTCCGGATGGTCATTTGTTTGTGCGCTGCGATTACTGTGGCAATGCCTATGTCCGACTGCTGCTCAATCATCTCTTAGGGCCAGAGAATTTTCGCAATGAAATTGTGGTCAAACGCGGCGCAAGTAAAGCTGGATTGATGGGCCAATTCCGGGGTATTCGTTCAATGGCTGTAGGGTATGACAATCTCTACTGGTACACGCGGCATCCTGATACACGCATTGCAGGCTTCTTTAAGCCGGCATCACCAAAGCAGCGTGCATCTGGTTCTTGGGTAGATTTTCACAAGGGTGAGCATTATGACCGCCCTACGATGCGCTATGAAATACTAGGCGTCTCCATTGAAGTCGGACAGTGGAAATGGAGTCGGGAGCGTGCAATGCGAGCTGTGGAAAACTACCAGCGGTACCTAGAAGAAAGCCGCTTCACAGGTGAGACCCTGGAGCAGTACTGGTACCGGCATGGGTGCAACTTGGAGTTTATCCGTCGGGAAGGGGACCGGATTAAGTATTGGGTTCACCCCCGCGAAGAAGTGCTTTTGGATAATGTGTGGCTCGATATTGCCGGCTACAGCGCTAATTGGGGATTTTTGACCGAAAATGCGGAAGCACTGCTGACGCGCGTGTTGTCTCACGTGACAGAAGTTGGCGATGTGGTGATGGACTTCTTCCTAGGTTCGGGGACCACAGTTGCGGTAGCGCACAAACTTAAACGCAGATGGATTGGTATTGAAATGGGAGAGCACTTCTACACCGTTGTTTTGCCGCGCATGAAAAAAGTTATTTTTGAAAGTAAGGGCGGTTTTTTCAAGTATTTTGAACTTGAACAGTATGAGCAAACCTTAGCGCGATGTAAGTATGACCCTAATCCAAGTATTTTCGGTGATGAACCACCCCTGATGAACCATCTCAAGCTGCTGGACACTGTAGAGTTAAAGGAGAATGAGGTCAATCTAAAGCTAGAACAACTCTATGAGGGGATTGACCGAGCAGAGACTATTTCGTTGCTGTCGGGTGTTTCCATTAAAAATCTTTCCCCACGGGGAGGAACGCTCGAAGATGGCACGAAAGTAGAAACAATTAGTCCAAGGCAATGGTTGAAACTGTTGTGGTGGTAGAGGTCAAAGCCAATGTCCCCTG
This sequence comes from Gloeomargarita sp. SKYB120, assembly GCA_025062155.1. Taxonomy (NCBI): domain Bacteria; kingdom Bacillati; phylum Cyanobacteriota; class Cyanophyceae; order Gloeomargaritales; family Gloeomargaritaceae; genus Gloeomargarita; species Gloeomargarita sp. SKYB120. The sequence continues at coordinate 58,352 of JANXAM010000005.1, forward strand.
AAGAAGTTATCGAATTTTGCCTGGAGCCGGACGTCTACAGTCAGATCTGCCGCTCTGCGGTACATTATGCCCTGCTCTCTTTGCCCTTTACAACCAACCGGATGCAGATCAATGACTTGCAACAACGAGTTGTCAACATCGCCAAGGGTAAGATTGCTGAGGGGATGGTCAGGGAGTTTTGCCGACGATATGCACCATCGGCTGATTTCGAGACGACAGCGACTCCTTACTACCAGGTGGATAAACGCGATTTTTTATTCAGATGTCTAGAGTGGGACATCAAGACCAATTTTTACTCAATCGAGAACCCATCGTCTGAACAGGTAATGGATTTTCCGGCATTGGTACCTAACAGATCAGACTAGGACCAGTGGAGCAAACGCACAACTACCTATTTCTCAAGTACCGCCCGGAATGGTGTGGCTTTTCTATTTGCATTTCTTCCACAAAACTCTTTGACAAAAGACCTAGTACATCTACCGGATAAAGCCGTTTCGATCATTAAAAAGTATGAACGTATTTACTGTGGCAAACCACAGTCTACGCCACCTTCAAAAATCTATGAACAGGAAATGGAAGACCTATGGCGTCAAACTGTGATTGAAGACCCATTGGTATGGCCAACCATTCTCATCACTGCCTATGCAAAATCCGACCACTTTGAAAAGTTTCACACCGTTGAACCTCAAACTTTCCACACAAGGAATGGACAAGAGATTTTGAGAACAGCTATCAGAAATGCCTATTGTCGAGTCGGAGACTTACCAGCGTTCAAAACACTCATTAGTACACCTTGAAGATGAATTTATCTACATTCTCATTGACCAAAACGCTGTGGCCCTACCAGCAGGAAGCTCTAGAAACGGCTGTGGAGTTTTTACGGCAATACTATGCCGACCTGACCCTTTCCACCGACGAACGGAAACAACGACTTTGGCGCACTTATCTTGCCAATGGCATTGACCCCAAAGCCTATGACGAGCGTTTTCCTGAACAGCAACGCCTGAGCAGTACCCAGCGGCAAATTGGCCAGCTTTATCGGGCTTATGGTCTCTTAGATGCGGAGAACTGTCTCCCCTTTTGGCGTATCTGTAACCGGGCCGGTTTTTGGATGGCAACCGGCAGCGGTAAAACACTGATCATCGTTAAGTTGGTTGAGCAACTGGCAAAGTTAATGAGTGACCAGACGATTCCCCAAAATGATATTTTGCTCCTTTCTCATCGGGAAGAATTATTAAACCAAATCCGAGCGCATGTTGCGGAATATAACCAAGCGCTTCCTGAATACCAGATTGTGCTAGAAGATTTGAAACAATTTCCAGAAATTAAGCGTTTCCAGCCGTCACTACCAAGCCGGGCCGTCACGGTATTTATTGCTAATGCCGACCACTTAACTCTTGAGCAAAAGCAAAAAGAACTGGATTTTCGCAACTATGAAAATGGCGGTCGCTGGTATATCATCCTGGATGAAGCGCACCGGGGAGATAGTAAGGACTCACTTCGCAAGGCAATTTTCAATATCATGAGTCGTAATGGATTTTTGTTTAACTTCAGCGCCACCTTCACGGACCCTAAAGACCAATTGACGACCATCTACAATCTGAATCTCTCGGAGTTTGTCCGACAGGGATATGGAAAGCATATTGCTATCTTGCCGGACGACACAAGTGCTTATTCTGCAGGTGATTACACCAATGAACGAAAACAGGAAATTGTTTTGCAGGCGCTCTTGTTGCTCACTTACCTCAAGCGTATCCGGGCGGAATTACCAGTATCACTTCCTTATCACTCGCCGTTGCTGGTGGTCTTTGTTAACTCGGTTCAGGCGGCAAATTCAGATTTGGAATTGTTTTTCCGGGAGCTGGAGCGCGTGGGACGGGGCCAGGTGCCCCCAACCTGTCTGGAACAGGCCAAACGCATGTTAGTCCAGCATTTGCAAAGCCTTAGCACTCCCTTCAGTGGAGAAAAGCATGTGGCCCCACCCAGGGTTACATGGTTGACCACTTTCCAACTGCAGGACATTCTCCAGCACGTCTATCACGCTGAGAGTCCTGGCCTGACGGAGGTAATTATTTCAGCGCAGGACCAGCGGGAAATGGCCCTGAAGCTGAAGACGGGGGAACGGCCTTATGCGCTCATCCGTATTGGGGAGACAAAGAACTGGTTGCAAAAGCAGCTGCGGGGTGTCGAGATTTTGGAATCAGTGCAGGAACAAACATTTTTTGCGTCCCTGAACCAGGAAGACTCACCTATCAATATCCTGCTTGGTTCTCGGATGTTCTATGAAGGGTGGGATTCCAGTCGGCCCAATATCGCGCTGTACGTCAACATTGGCAAACAGCAGGAAGCGCGAAAATTTGTGTTGCAGTCAATCGGGCGTGGGGTGCGAATCTCGCCCGCTCCGGGTGTGCGTGGGCGCTTGGAAAAACATCCGCATTTACAAGCTCAGGTAGCTGACTCTCACTGGGTCGAACCACTCGAAACACTGTTCATTTGCGCTGCATCTCGACCGGCCATGCACCACATCTTGGCAACACTAGATGCAGTTCAGCAACCGGTATCGTCCTTCAACCAGCGAGTCAAAAGAGTACTGTCACCGCCCAAACTGCCGCAGAATCTGTCGCCTTTTGCCATCACGCCAGAAGACCTGCATCGGCTGCAAAGGTACGTAGCTCACGTAGACCCACGCATTCTCTGGGCTGCTCACGGTTACCAACCCTGCGAGATTCGCTTACTGCATAAGGTATTAAATCGGGCGCGGGATTATTTCCAACTGCACAACGCCCAACCTGTGCCCAGCATCCGTCAACTTTTGAGCAAGTTGCACCTTTATTTGGTGACCTATGGCCACCTTTTGGATGATGGAAATTGAGCGTTTTATTCCGCTCCTGAACAGGTGTTTTCCCACGCCACCTCCACCATAAGGGCTTGGGGCGTTTCGGCGGCGTAGGTTTTGAAATCATAGCCAGTCACCAGGCGGCGGGCTTTTTGGTTCAGGGTGGCGTAGCCGGAAGAGCGCAACAGTTCGGGTGGTTCAGCCAACTCACCCTGGGGATTCACCAGGACGCCCCAAACAGTCGGGCCGGCCTGCTCCCACGGGCAACCCTGGGTGGGCAATAGCTCCGTCAACCGCAGAAGCTGAGGAGACCGACTCAGTTCGGGTTGCAGGCGGGCAATCCAACGGCTGAGATTGGCTAGGCCATCGCTCGTGCTGGTATTGGCGGGGTCAAAGGTTTCCCGTCGGGGTGTGGGCGTATCCACTGGCGGCGGCAAGGGTACAGGTGGTGGGGGCGTCGGTTGCACTGGAACTGGACGGAGGGCTGATGGTTTCACCGCAGGAGCCGAAGAAGGTGGTGGTGGCAACGGCGGTAGATTTGGACTCGGCGGCAATTGCCCCAAGACCGGCGGTGGCGGCGGCAACGGAGCACCAAGCGGAACAATCGGCTGGGGTTTGGTCGCCAGCGCAGGCGGGTCCACCAGCGTCACTTCAATGGGTGGCGGGAGCAGGACGACCGGTTCAGGGGAAACGTCCACCTGTCGCAAGCCGTACAACAGCCCGCTGTGGACCAGCAGCGATACTCCGAAGCACCACACCAGTGGCTCGCTCAACCAGCGGCGCAACGGTTGCGGCCAATCTAGCTTGGAAAGCCTCATGGTTGCCAACGACGTACCCCCACCGCCCATTGTGGCATGACCCGCCGCCCACCTTGAGATTTTCTGTAATCTGGCGGGTGACGGCACTGGCCTAGCTAATCTAAAGCTAGAAGGGGCGTGAGAGAGACCAATGATCTCATTGCGGGAAAATCCGCTGCGGGTGGGTCTGCAGCAGGAGCGGTTGCCAGAACCTTTTCTCATCGTGATTTTTGGAGCGTCAGGGGACCTGACCCAGCGCAAACTCGTACCGGCACTATATAAGCTGCGAGTGCAACGCCGCTTGCCCCCCGAAACCACCATCATTGGCTTTGCACGCCGGCCCTGGAGCCATGACTACTTCCGGGAACAGATGCGCGAAGGTGTCGAACAATTTGGGGGCGGCATCGAAAACCCAGCGGTGTGGGACGAATTTGCCCAGGGGTTGTTCTACCACGCAGGCGACATGGACAACCCCGACAGCTACCAGTCTCTGAAAGCTTTCATTACTGAGTTGGAGACCCAGCGGCGTACTCTGGGCAACCGGGCCTATTACCTAGCGGTTTCACCTAACTTTTTCCCCGAAGCGATTCGCCAATTGGGGGCCGCCGGCTTGTTGAATGACCCACGCAAGCATCGCCTGGTGATTGAAAAACCCTTTGGCCGGACTCTGGCGACCGCCCAGGCCCTCAACCGGGTGGTACAGCAGGTGTGTCACGAGGAACAGGTCTATCGGATTGACCATTATCTGGGAAAAGAAACCGTCCAGAATTTGTTGGTGTTTCGCTTTGCCAACACCATTTTTGAACCGCTGTGGAACCGCCAGTTTGTGGACCATGTGCAGATTACAGTGGCAGAGGCTGTCGGGGTTGAGGACCGGGCGGGCTACTATGAAACGGCGGGGGCGCTGCGGGACATGGTGCAAAACCACGTGATGCAGTTGCTGTGCTTGACCACGATGGAGCCTCCCAGCTCCCTCAGTGCCGATAGCATCCGCAACGAGAAAGTAAAAGTCCTGCAGGCAACTCGCCTGGCTCACCAGGGCTTTAACCTGAGCAAAGCGGCGGTGCGGGCGCAGTACACGGCGGGCTGGATACATGGCAAACCGGTGGTGGGCTACCGCCAGGAACCAAAGGTGCATCCCGAATCGGTGACGCCGACCTACGTGGCCATGCACCTGCAAATTGACAACTGGCGCTGGCAAGGGGTGCCCTTTTTCCTGCGCACCGGCAAACGGATGCCCAAAAAGGTGACCGAGATTGCCATCCAATTTCGCGAACCGCCCCTCACCATCTTCCCATCGGTGGCGCAACAGGCCAACCCCAACGTGCTGGTGCTGCGCATCCAACCTGATGAGGGCATTGCCCTGCGCTTTGAAGCGAAAATGCCGGGGCCGGAGTTGCGGGCGCGCTCGGTCCATATGGATTTTCAGTATGGCAAGACCTTTGGCATGGCCAGCTCCGAGGCCTACGAGCGCCTGCTGCTGGATTGCCTGCTAGGGGACCAGACCCTGTTTACCCGCGCCGATGAGGTGGAAGAGGCCTGGCGGGTGATCACGCCGGCGTTGAACGTGTGGGACAACACACCCCTCGGGACGCCGATTCCCCAGTACGAAGCGGGCACCTGGGGACCTCTGGAGGCCGAGCAAATGCTCACGGAACTGGGGCGACATTGGCGGCGACCCTAAACTCAATTCAGCACTAGCTCCTCCTTCTTGCCCAGCAGCCCTTGAGGACGCCACACCAGCACCAGAATTAGCAATATCCCAATGATCATCACCCGCAAGGCTCCCAGGCGCGCCCCATCCAACGGAAGCAAGGCGGGTAGCACAAAGCGGGTCACCGAGTCGTACAGCCAAAAAATCAATGCTCCCAGCAGCGTTCCGGCGTGGTTGCCGCCCCCGCCAATGATCACAATCATCCAGGCTTGAAATGTAATCAAAGGTACAAAGGACTCGGGGTTGATAAACGTCAATTGCCAGGCGTAAAACGCACCGCTCAGCCCGCCGATAATTCCCCCCAGAATCAAGCTATGCAGTTTGTAGATGAATACATTTTTCCCGAGGGCCTGCACCGCCGTTTCGTCCTCGCGAATCCCCTTGAGCAACCGGCCCCAGGGAGAATGGCTCAACCGCTCCAGGATGAAAAAGGTCAACACCAGCGCCGCCGCCAGCAATACCAGCAACCGCACCTTGTAGTCCCCCTGCGCTAGGGCCACCAGACCCGCAATGTACAGCGCGATAACCAGCGCTCCAGCCGTTGCTGCTAATGCCCGTTGCAAGCGCAGCGGAATCCGCAAGCCGTAGCCCAGTTGCCGCACACTCACGCCGAACAGGACCGTCCACAGCAAGAGAGCCGGCCAGCGGCTCCAGTTCTCCAGCCAAGGCAACGGATAGCTAAATAGCCCCAGCGCCCCGCGCGTCAACCACTGTTCATTTAGGGCAATCAAGCGCACCAATTCCGACACGCCAATGGTGAGAATCGCCAAGTAATCTTCCCGCAACCGCAGCGTGGTGAAACCCAATATCACCGCCAAAAGCGCCGCCAGTCCCATCCCCACCAGCATTGCCCATCCCCAGGCCACACCCTGCAACGTAAGCAACACAGTGGTGTAGGCCCCAATCGTCATAAACGCCACATGGCCAAAGTTGATGAGTCCCGTCACCCCCCACTGCAAATTCAACCCCAGACTAAACAGAGCAAAAATCCCGGTGTTGAGCGCCAGAAAAATGAGATAGTTGACCATGCCGACCGCTTTTGACCCAGCAGACTCATTTTACCCAAGCCCTCGTCTCGCCTAGCCGGTTCCCGTAACGCCCTGACCAGCTCCCGCGACTCCACGGTCGTTCCCGCAATTATGAAAACACTATGAAAAGCGGTCGCCCCGCTGTGGTAAGCTCAAGATTATGAAGTGATTATGAAAAGCCCATGCCACGGCGGCGTTTCTGGGTATGGTTGGTGGTTTGGGGGCTGGTGGGGTGTCGGCCAGGGGTTGAATCAGCCAGTGAACCGGTCGTGCTCGCCACGTTTACGGTCATCGCAGACATGGCCCAGCAAGTGGCTGGCGACCGAGTGCGCGTCGAATCCCTCGTCAAACCGGGGGTGGAAATTCACAGTTATGAACCCACGCCGCGGGAGATCGCCCGTATCCGGCAAGCGCGGTTGGTCCTAGAAAACGGGCTGGGATTGGAACAGTGGACAGCGCGGTTTTATCAGCAGTTGCAGGAGGTGCCTCGGGTGACGGTCAGCGCGGGCATTACACCCGTGATGATCGCTCCCGGTCAACCCGACCCCCACGCCTGGATGTCGCCCCGCCTGGCGTTGATTTACGTAGACAATATCCGTCAAGCGTTGAGCCGGATTGACCCAGACCATGCCCATTTCTACACCCAAAATGCGCAGCGGTATCAGCAACAAATCCGGGCGTTTGACCAGAAGTTTCAGCAGTTTTGGCAGTCCATTCCAGCCCACCGGCGGTACTTGGTGACGTGTGAAGGCGCGTTTGGTTATATGGCGCGGGACTATGGATTCCAACCGCTCTACCTGTGGCCGATGAATGCGGAGCAGGAGGGCACGCCTCAACAAATTCGCCGGGTGATCGACCAGGTGCGAGCGCGACAGATTCCGGTGGTGTTCTGTGAGAGTACGGTGAATCCGCAAGCCCAACAGCAAGTGGCTCGGGAAACGGGCGCTCGATTTGGCGGGATTTTATATGTAGATTCGCTCACGGTTGCGACTGGCCCGGCCCCCACCTATGTGCGACTTTTGGAACACAATCTCAACACACTCCGGCGAGGTTTTTCTATGCTCGTATCTCTGGAGAAAATCCCATGACCCAGCGCATTGCCCTAGACAATGTCACGGTTGCGTACCATCATCAAATTGCCCTGCAGGGGGTCAATTTCAGTTTACCGCCGGGAGTAGTTGTTGGATTGGTCGGCATGAACGGCAGCGGCAAATCAACCCTGTTGAAAACCATCATGGGATTTATTCGCCCCAAAACGGGCCGGGTATGGATTGAAGGGCTACCGGTGGCTGTGGCCCAGAAACGGGGATGGCTGGCCTATCTGCCCCAAAGTGAACAGGTGGATTGGCGGTTTCCGGTGACGGTGCAAGATGTGGTGATGATGGGGCGGTATGGCTATATGAATGCTTGGCGGGTGCCCCGTGCGATTGACTGGCGCATTGTACAGGCGAGTTTGCAGCAGGTGGACATGTGGGAGTTGCGCCATCGTCCTATTGGCGAACTGTCGGGGGGTCAAAAAAAACGGGCGTTCTTGGCGAGGGCCTTGGCTCAACAGGCGCCCATTTTACTACTTGATGAACCGTTTAATGGAGTGGATGGGCCGACGGAGCAGGCGATGAGGCAATTGCTGCTGGAACTGCGAGGGCAGGGCCATACGATTCTGGTGGCGACCCACGATCTGAAAACGGTTGCCGCGTTTTGCGACCAGGTGATTTTGATCAACAAAACAGTTCTGGCTTACGGAGCGACGCCCGAGGTCGTCACACCGGAAAATCTGCACCGCGTGTTTGGCGTCTATCCGCTGGAGGTGTGATGCTGCACTGGTTGCTGGAACCTTGGCAATACGACTTTATGGTGAAAGCCCTGGCAATAAGCGTGCTGATTGGCTTGGTGTGCGGGGTATTGTCCTGTTTTGTGACGCTGCAAGGATGGGCGCTGCTGGGGGATGCCGTCAGTCATGCGGTGACGCCAGGAGTCGTGCTGGCCTATGCGTTGGGATGGCCACTGGCGCTGGGAGCATTGCTTTTCGGGTTGGCGGCGGTGTTACTGATGGGCTGGATTCAGCGCCAAACTCGCTTGAAAGAGGATACGACGATCGGGTTGGTATTTACCGGATTTTTTGCCCTGGGGTTGGTGTTAATTTCCAAGACGCCGGGCCATGTAGATTTTTTGCATATTTTGTTTGGGAATTTGTTGGGGATGCCGGCGCAGGAGATGTGGCAAACTTTGGTCATGGGCGTGCTGGTGCTGGGGGTGGTGTGGGTGTGGAAAAATGACCTACTGTTGCTCTGTTTTGACCCTGTGCATGCCCGTTCGATTGGGATAGATATTGACCGGCTGTACTACGTGCTGCTGACGCTGTTGTCTTTGACGATTGTGGTGGCGATGCAGGCAGTAGGTGTGGTGCTGGTGGTGGCGATGTTAATTACGCCAGGAGCGACGGCCTATTTGCTCAGCGACCGGTTCAACGTCATGCTGGTCTGGGCAATGGCGACGGGGGTAACCGCCAGCGTGGTGGGGACCTACGCCAGTTACTACCTGGACGCTTCGACCGGCGGGTGTATTGTGCTGGCCCAAACGCTGCTGTTTTTCCTGGCGCTGGTGTTTGCTCCCAAGTATGGGCTAGGGCGGCGGGTCTGAAGCTGGGCTTAAAAAACGGTGGTGGCGCCGGGCTGGCGGCCTACACTGGAAACCAGTCGTTGGCCGGTTACCTATGCGTCCGATTCGCACGTTCAAGGTTTCCCCGAGCTTGCCCCCACTTCTAGAACCCCTGCGCACGTTGGCCTACAACCTGTACTGGGACTGGAGCGATGAGGTGAAGGAATTATTCCGCCGCTTGGACCCCGAATTGTGGGAAAGCAGTCGCTACAACCCGGTGTTGATGCTGGGAACGATTAGCCAGGAGCGGTTGCAGGCGGCGGCCCAAGATGACGGTTTTTTGGCCCATCTGGAGCGAGCGCAACAGGAGTTTGAAAGTTACCGCCGAGAACGCACTTGGTACGAACGCCATCGCGCCCACCCCCAGGATTGCTACGCCTACTTCTCGGCGGAATTTGGTCTGACCACGGCCTTGCCCATTTACTCCGGGGGCCTGGGCGTTTTAGCGGGCGACCACCTGAAATCCGCCAGCGACCTGGGGTTGCCTTTGGTAGGGGTGGGGCTGTTGTACCAACAGGGCTACTTCCAGCAGTATCTCACGGCGGACGGCTGGCAACAGGAGCGTTATCCCATCAATGACTTCTACAATTTGCCCCTGCACCTGGAGCGCCGTCCGGACGGGTCGGAGTTGCGCATTGAGGTGGTCTTTCCCCAGCGGGTGGTCTATGCCCGGATTTGGCGGGTGGATGTGGGCCGAGTGCCGCTGTATTTGCTCGACACCAACATTCCCCCCAACAACCCCTACGACCAGGACATTACCGACCAGCTCTACGGCGGCGACATTGATGTGCGGATTCACCAGGAAATCATGCTGGGTATCGGCGGGGTGAAGGCGTTGCGAGCGCTGGGGTTGCAACCATCGGTCTATCACATGAATGAGGGGCACTCGGCATTTCTGTCCCTGGAGCGGATACGGGAATTGATCCAGGAACAAGGCTTGAGTTTCGCGGCAGCTAAGGAAGCGGTGCGGGCCAGTCAGGTGTTTACCACCCACACCCCCGTGCCGGCAGGGATTGACCTGTTTCCCCCCGACAAAATCCTGTACTACCTGGGGCGCTACCGGGAAATCTTCGGCCTGTCGGAGCAGGAGTTTCTGTCGCTAGGGCGCGAACACACGGGCGATTTCCAGGCGCCCTTCAACATGGCCGTCTTTGCGATGCGCATGGCGAGTTTTGTCAATGGGGTAAGTCAATTGCACGCCCGGGTCAGTCGGCAAATGTTTTGTTCCCTGTGGGGGCCGACGCCAGAACGTGAAGTGCCGATTCATGCCATTACCAATGGGGTGCATGCCCGCAGTTGTGTAGCGCCGGCGACCCAGAATCTCTACCAGCGCTATATCGGGCCGGACTGGTGGGCTTTGCCTGCTGACGCGCCGGAATGGCAACGGGTGGAGACCATCCCCGACGAGGAACTCTGGCGCATCCACGACCGGGCCAAGATGCAGATGATCCTGTACATTCGGGAGCGGTTGCGGCGGGCGCTGCAGGAACGGGGAGCGTCCCAGGCGGAAATCCGCAAAACCCGCGAAGTGTTGGACCCAGAAGCGTTAACCATTGGCTTTGCCCGGCGCTTTGCTACCTACAAGCGCGCGACCTTGATTCTCCACTCGCCCGAGCGCCTGCTGAGACTGCTGTCGGACCGGCAGCGGCCTCTCCAGTTCATCTTTGCGGGTAAGGCCCACCCGAAAGACCACCCCGGCAAGGAGATGATCCGTGCGATTATCCACTTTGCTAAGGAACACGGCCTAGAACGACAGCTCGTGTTTGTCCCCGACTACGACATTCACCTGTCTCGGTTGATGGTGGCGGGTTGCGATGTGTGGTTGAATAACCCCCGGCGGCCTCGGGAAGCCTCGGGCACCAGCGGCATGAAGGCGGCGATGAACGGTGTCCCTAGCCTGAGCACGCTGGATGGGTGGTGGGCGGAAGCCGATTACGTGACCACGGGCTGGCCCATCGGCCGCGGCGAGGAATACACCGATACCCAACTGCAGGATGAACTGGAGGCCAACGCCCTGTACCAAATCCTGGAGGAAGACGTCCTGCCTTTGTACTACCAGCGGGACCCGGAGGGCTTGCCGCGCGAATGGATCGCCAAGATGAAGGCGGCGATTCGGGTCAACACGCCTCGGTTTAACACCCAGCGGATGGTGCAGGAGTACGCCGAGCGGGCCTATTTCCCGGTAAGCGACCGCTGGTACCAGATGGCAGCCCAGGACTACGCCAAGGCCCAGGCGTTGGCCGCGTGGAAAGCCCGCATCTTCCAGCACTGGTATGAAATCAAGATTCTGGAGGTGACGGTCGAGGCCCCCAAGGAGGTGCGGGTGAACGAACCCATCGGCGTGACAGCCCGCTTGGACCTCGGGGTGCTCCAACCGGAGGAGGTCCAGGTGCAATTGTACCAGGGCGAGGTGGATGCCACCGGCTTGATCCCAGCGGGCCAGGTAGTGCCCATGACCTACCAAGACCGGCTAGCGGATGGCAGCTATCGCTACACAGGCGAAGTGCGCTACAGCAGTAGCGGGCTGCAGGGCTTTGCGGTCCGGTTGCTCCCCTTTCATCCCGACCTGAGCGATCCCTTCGAGTTGGGGTTGGTCCACTGGAGCACTTAACACACCCAAATCTGGCTGACGGCGATTTGGCCTCCCAAGCACACCGCCACATCGCTACAGGGGTCACTGGGGCGCTGGTGATATACCCCTTGGTAGACATAGCCAGCGGGGGTCGCCTCATACTGGATGGGCAAGGGCCGGGTGCAGGGGGGACAAAACACGATGTCCGGTTCAGGGCTGCCGTCCTCTGGGTGGGGGAAATTCACGTTCCAAAAGCTCCCTGGCGCGGGTTTTTGCAGCAGGAGGGCGACCACCCGCTCTAGCCAGCGCTGGGTGCGTTGCCAATCCACCGGCTGGCCCCGGCGTTGATACTGAGAGAGAGCAATCGCCGGAATGCGGTGCAACGCTGCTTCGCGTACCGCCGCCACCGTGCCCGACGGATAAATATCTACCCCCAAATTTGCTCCCTGGTTGACGCCAGCGAGCACCCACTGGGTCTGGGGTTGCCAATGAGCCAGCGCCAAACGCACACAGTCGACTGGCGTTCCCGCCACCGCATAGCTCTGGCTATCGCGCTGGATGACGGGAATGGGTTGGCGCGTGGTGATCTGATGGCCGCAGCCCGACCACTCCTGCACCGGCGCTACCACCAACGCTTGGGGGAAGACCCGCCGCAACACCTGCAACCCGGGGGCCTCAATCCCGTCGTCGTTAGTCAATAGAATCGCCATCAGTCCTGCACGTAGGGTTCACCCCGGACCAGGGCTATTTCCGCCCGCATCAGTTCTCGCCCAAGGTAGGCCGCATGGCTCAACTGGCTCACCGGTTGAAAGCCGCTACATTCTTCAAAGATCTGCACGCACAGTTCCTTGGCGGTCCGGCCTCGAAATACATGGGCGGGTTGGCGAGGCGGTCCTCCCCGCGCTGGAATGGGTTTGCCCGTTTCGGGGTCAACGGCCAGGCCCCGCTCGTTGATCACGTTGGTAAACCACTTGGCGTAGATGTAGCCCTCCTGGTGGTCAACGTAGATGACGAAATAGCCGGCGGGGTCCAGGTCAAGATGACGTTTGGACAGCTGCTCATCAATGCGCCGGATTTCTGCCGCCCAATCGCTCATGGTCCGTGGGGTCGTCAACACGCTATTTTTCTATTGTGATGGCTATGTGATGGCTGTGGGGGACACCTGTGGGGCGTTGGGCGCGCCTGCGCGATTACCTACTTCTACGACTGCTGTTGGCCCCGTTGATGCTCTGGACGGTAGTGACGGTGGTCTTTGTACTATTGCGGGCCACGCCGGGCGACCCAGTTGATGCCATCTACGGCGGACGGGCGCCTGCTACGGTGAAAGCGGCCCTGCGTGTGCAGTTAGGTTTGGACCAACCGTTGCCAGTGCAATACCTGCGCTATCTTGGGCAATTGCTGCGGGGGGATTTGGGAACGTCCCTGAGCGAACCAGGTCGGGCAGTCACCGACATCATTAAAAGCTACGTGCCGGCGACCGTGGAATTGGCGGTGGCGGGGTTTCTGGTCGCAGCCATTCTAGGGCTGGGGTTGGGTCTGGTCACCGGCAGCGCGCCACCGAGCAGTCCAGTGGCCATCGGCGGCAAGCTGTTCAGCATTGTCAGTTACGCTGTACCCCTGTTCTGGCTGGGGATGTTGTTGCAGTTGGGCTTGAGCGTCACTGGGGGCTGGTTTCCCCTGGGAACCCGCTTTCCGGCGCAGGAGCTGCCTCCCCAAGGTCCGACGGGGTTGTACGTGGTGGACAGTCTCCTAGCGGGCAACTGGCGGCAATTGGGCCTGGCGTTGCACCATTTGGCTTTGCCGAGTTTGACCCTGGGCGTTGTCATCAGCGGCGTGCTGGAACGGATGATGCGGGTACAGGTGCGCGCTGCTTGGCAAGGAGATTACGTGGAGGCTGCTCGAGCGCGAGGCATTCCCACCCTTGGGATTCTGCGGCGCCATGTGTTGCCCAACGCCTTGATTCCCGTCGTCGCGCTCCTGGGGCTAACCCTGGCGTCCCTGCTGGGAGGAGCCATTGTCACCGAGGTCACCTTTTCCTGGCCGGGCCTGGCCCAGCGCCTCTACGAAGCGATTAACCTGCGGGACTACCCCACCGTCCAGGGGATTGTGGTGTTTTTTGCGGTGGTGGTGGTGACGCTGAGCATTGCCATTGACCTGGCGATGGCCCTGCTGGACCCCCGTGTGGAGCTGTAAATTCTTTTTCTCAGACCCTTAGATCCGCAGATATACTCAGTGCTGAACTTTAACGATTCCTTCGGAGCTATTAAGTTTTTCCGTCGAGAATTTCAGGGTATTTGGTGGGGGTCGTTAGACTAAATTTGATCTCCCTAAGCCCCCGCTATGAACTTTGCTTACAACCTGCTCAATTGTCTGCCGATTGGGGTGGTGCTGACAACAGCGCAGGGGGAAATTGCACACTGCAATACCGTGATGGCCAGTTGGTTTGGCTTTGATCCCCAGCAACTCGTCGGCCATTGTATCACCGAGTTTTGGCCTGAACTCACCCCTTATTTACGCTGGCAAGAGGCCGGAGGGCGGGTGCGGTTATCCCAGCAGGACAAGTGGGTAGTGATGCGGGTCATCGTCCAGCGTTTATCCCAGAGCGCTCAGGAATATGTGGTGTGGAGTTTTGTTCCCGAACATAGTCGCGATTTGGAACAATCTCAGCAGGAATTTATCGCTACCATGAACCACGAATTGCGGACCCCCCTGACCAGTATCAAGGGCTTTATTGAGACGCTGTTACAGGCCCAGCATCGCTTGAGCGCCGAGCAGGTCCGCCATTTTCTCGAAATCGTCCAGCAGCAGGTGCAGCAGTTGACCCAACTGGTAGAGACGGTGCTCCAGGTGTCCCAGTGGCAGGTCATGCCAGACCGTTTTCGCCCCGTGCAAATGAGCGAGCTAATTCCGGCAGTGATGCAGGAGTTGGCCTGGCGGCATCGGGTGGAACGAGTAGAGTGGCGGGTGCAGGAAATGCCGCCGGTGTGGAGCGACCCGGAATTGCTCGTGCCGATCCTGGTGCAGGTGCTAGATTATGCCTTGACCCACACACCGGGGGAAATCCCCATCCAGGTGCGCGCGTGGTCAGCAGGCACGGGCTTGCAAATCGGCGTCCCGGAACTGGAGCTGGGGGAACTGTGGTATCCCCTAGGACCGACCCGGCCAAGCCTGGGACTCGCGATTACCCAGATGCTGGTGGAACGGGTGCAGGGCCGGTTGCGGCTCGACCAGGGCTTGACGCTGGAACTACCCCGCGCCGCTTGCGTCAGTGTTGGCAGTAGCAAACTGTCCGAGAAAACCACTACGCTGGATAGATAGGACCTCAGGGTGGAGTAGCTGACGTGAATCCAGCATTGCGGCGAGAGTTGGCGGCCCTCCAACAGCAACAGGTGACCGGGACGCTGGTAGTGCAAGCAGGGCCACAGCAGTGGCAGTTATACCTGTTCATGGGCCGGCTGTTGTACGCAACAGGAGGCCCTCACCGTGTACGGCGCTGGTACCGAGCCGTCAGGGCCCATTGTCCTCAGTTTCAGCCGGACTGGCGAGCTTTAGGAACGGCCACCCCCTGGGAATATGGGGCGCTAGTGCAGGGGACAGCCAACGGGCGATTGACCCCTTCCCAGGCCAAAGCCGTGATCTCAAGCAGTGTGCTGGAGGTGCTGTTTGCTGTCCTGGCTCAGGAAAATGTCACGCTGAAGTTTCTGACGGGTCAAGGGTTGAGCACCCAGCTTGCCCTGCTGCAGGTCGAACGGGTGCTAGAGGAGGCCACCCAACTACACCAGCAGTGGCAGGCGGCGGGGCCTGGCCAGTTGCAGAACATTGCTAAGGGGTTGTCGCCCGACCTCGCGCCGGTGGTGCGCCAGCCGCAAAACATCCCAGAGCCGCGATGGCTCCCCCTGCTCAATGGGCAGTACACCCTGTGGGATCTCATGAGCCTGACCCGCAAATCCCTCCAGGCGACTGTGCAGCCGGTGTTTCAGTGGGTGCAGCAGGGGTGGGTCGAGTTCCAAATCCTACTAGATCTGCCCCCGCCTGTACCGGAAAGCGGCACCTTTGCGCCGGCGGATACCGAGAACCAGTCCCAGCAGCCCCTGATTGCCTGTCTCGATGACAGTCCGGCAATGCTCAAGATTCTGGAGGGCATACTGGTACAGGCTGGCTACCGAGTGGTGACCATCACCGAACCGATGTCGCAAATGGCCACCCTGCTAACAGCCAAACCCGCCGTTATTTTGATGGACTGGCTGATGCCCCATGTCAATGGCTACGAACTGTGCAGCCTGCTGCGCAAAACCTCCGTATTTCGCGAGACGCCCATCTTCGTGATTACCGGCCATGAGAGCATCGTTGATCGCATGCGAGCCCGCTTGGCGGGCGTGACGGGAGTCGTCAAAAAACCCTTGAATCCCGAAGAACTACTCCAACTGGTGAGCCGTTATGCCCCCTTGCGCCCGACCGCTCCTGCTGAAACTTCATCGCCTGAAGGGGTTGCCCCTGCGCTGACGACTGAACCCCTTCCGCCGGAACCTGAACCGGTGATGGACCAACTGGGGGACCCGGTGGCCCAAGCGCAGCAACTGTTGGCGCGATATGCGGCTGGCGAACGGGACTTCAGCGGGATCAAACTCATCGGCTGTAACTTGCAAGGCGCGAATTTGGAGGGGGTCAATCTCTCGCGCGCGGACCTGATGCTGGCGGACTTGAGCGGTTGTTTGCTCATCGGAGCGAAACTGGTGGGCGCAAATTTGATAGGGGCGGAACTGGTGAAAACCAACCTGCAGGAAGCCACGTTAACCGGAGCCAACCTCATCGGTGCCAATTTCAGCCAAGCCAACCTGAGCGGCAGTCAACTGGTGGGAAGCAATCTCAGCGCTGCCAATTTTTGCCAGAGCCGGTTGCGGGGTGCCGACTTGAGCGAAGCCTTGGCTGCGGGGACCAATTTCACCAGCGCCGATTTACAGGACGCCACGCTGTATGCCGCCAACCTGCACGGGGCCGTGTTGAACCAGGCTAATCTAGAGCGGGCCAATCTCACCGGAGCCAATCTCTGGCAAGCCAAGCTCGCCCAGACTAACCTGGAAGGGGCCAATCTGACAGGTGCCGTCTTACCCCAAGAGACTGACTCCCAGGTTTGTCGCACCAATACCACTAGCGGTGCAAGCTAGCTAACTGTAGCCTAGTAAGCAATTGACCAGCGGTAATGGCTCTACAATGTCAAAGAATCATTAACCAACCGCGAATTTTATGAGCAGCATCACCCCCGATGTGCGCCGGGAGCTGGCAGCGTTGCACCAGCACCAGGTTACCGGTACTTTGCTGGTCGAATCATCACCCCAGCAGTGGTGGTTGTATTTTTTTATGGGGCGGTTGTTGTACGCCACGGGTGGCTCCCATCGCGTGCGCCGCTGGTATCGAGCGGTTGAAACCCACTGTCCTCAGTTTCAACCGGACTGGTCGGCCTTGGAGGCGACCGAACCTTGGGAGTATTGGGCGCTGGTGCAGGGAACGACCCAGGGGCGCTTGACTCCAAACCAGGCCAAAGCCGTGATCTTGAGCAGCGTGTTGGAGGTGCTATTTGCCGTCTTGGCCGCCGACACGGTGAACATTCAGTTGCAAATGGGTCAGAGCCTTGACCGCCAGATTGCGCTGTTGCAGGTCGAACAGGTGCTGCATGAGGCGGTTCAGCTCTACGACCAGTGGCAAAGCGTGGGCATCCGACAACTATCCAACGGCGCTCAACTGTCTCCCGATTGGACACCGGTGGCGCGTCGCAACCACAAGATTCCAGGTCAGGAATGGCTGATGCTGCTCAGCGGCCAGTACACCCTGTGGGACGTGATGAATCTCACCCGCAAGTCCCTGAAGGCCACTGTAGGGCCGATTGTGCAGTGGGTGCAGCAGGGCTGGGTGGAATTGCAGATGTTGCCCGACTTGCCTGGTCCGGTCATCGGCCAGAGCGTGCCCGCCGCTCCCTTCACTGCGGTGGAGACGGAGGTGCAACAACCGGTGATTGCCTGCTTGGACGCCAGCCCAGTCATGCTCAAGTACCTCGAAAGTATCCTGACGCAGGCTGGTTACCAGGTGATTCCCATCCCGGAACCCATGCTCCAGATCACCACCCTGCTGGAGGCCAAGCCTGACGTGATTTTGATGGATAAGGCACTCCCCACGGTCAACAGCTACGAGCTGTGCAGTTTCCTGCGCAAAACCCCGGTTTGCCAGGACACGCCGATTATTCTCATGGCTTCCCTGGAGGAGACGGTGGACCAGCTTGGCACCTTTGCCCTGGTGACCGAGGTGCTGGCCAAGCCCTTTACGGCGGAGAAGTTGCTGGCGTTGGTTGGTCGCTATGCCCCCTTGCGGCGTTCTCTGTCCACGAAACCGCCTCTGATTGCGCCGCCCCCTGTCCTCCAGCCCTTACCGGCTTCCGAGACGACCGCGAAAAAGGAGACCAAGGAGAACCAGTTGCGCTGGCGCGGCTCCCGCTACACCAGCTAGATGACCCACCCCCGAACCGGCTGTTATCCTAAAGGCAGCGGTCGGTTGGAGGAAATTGGATGACGAACGGCGCAGAAATTACCCAGGAGCGGGAAGGATCGCGGTTGTACGCTCGCCCCGCAGTCGAACATGTGTCCCTCTGGGCGGTCCCATCCGGCAGGCCCTGTTTTGGGTAGTTGCGATTCCCTTGCTGCTCATAGCCTTTGGCCAGCCATCGCTGGATATCGAGAAAAAGCTGCAAGAACGGATGCCCTGGCTGGTGGCCGCCTTGGTGGGCATGGCTGTCTGGGGCAAAGTCGTCGGTGGGGTGCGCGTGGCCGCCGATTGGGAAAAAGGCGTGATTTTGACCCTGGGGCGGTTCTCCGAGATACGGGGGCCAGGCGTGTTTTATGTTTTGCCGCTTCTAGAGACAGTGCGGTTTGTGGACACGCGGGTGCAGGTGCTGAATATCCCCCGCCAGCGGGCCATCACGCGCGACAACGTGCCGGTGATGATTGACAGCGCTCTGTTTATTCAGCGTGAAAAACCCCGGTTGGGCGGTGACCCGTGTGCAGGACTATCGCTTTGCCACGTCGCAATATGCCCAGTCGGCGCTACGGGATGTGGTCGGCGCCTCTTCCTTGGATGAACTGCTCTCAGAGCGGGAAAAAATCCAGGAACAAATTGCCGCCATCGTCGGGGAAAAGGTGCGGCAATGGGGATTACAGGTGGAGGCGATCCAGCTCCAGGACTTTGACCTGCCCGAAGACCTGAAAAAGGTCATGTCGCGTTAAGCATCCGCCGAGCGGGAAAAACGGGCCACCATCACCAAAGCCGAAGGGGACCGCGTCGCTGCCATGAACCTGGCCGAAGCCGCCAAACTCATGGCGGAAAACCCCATTGCCTTAGAGTTGCGCACCCTGCAAACCATTGACGCGCTGGGTAGCAGCCCCTCCAACACCATCGTGCTCTTTCCAATGGAACTAGGCCATGCCCTGCGTGCCCTCGGACGACTGAACAACACCGGTTCTACTGTCAATTCAGGCGTTGAACCCAACGCTGGGTAAGCTGGGCCATCCGTTGGCCGTAACGCACCGCCGTTTCCCGGTCGCCTGGGTCCAGTTTTGGTTGACCATCCAGCGGCATGGGACTATGCCCCATCACGCCTAGGAACGACCCCAAGCGATTCACCCCGGATTCATTGGGCAACTCTGCAGCACTGACCCAGATCATCCCGTGTTGCGCTGCGTAGATGGCCAGGTACAGGAGCGTTCCCTGCTTATCCCCACTTGGGGAGCTGGAATGGGTAAACCCGCCAGCCAGCTTATCCCTCCACCGCTGTTGCAACCAAATCTCACTAGTGGCATCCAAAAACGCCTTGAATTGGGCTGCCACACCCCCCATGTACGTCGGCGACCCAAACACAATCGCATCCGCTTGGTGCAGTCGTTCTAGATAGCTATCCTCCCGCCAGCGCCCTTGCTGAATTTGCTCTCCCGTGATGCGTAACAGTTCCACAGTTGTCTCTGGCACCCGCCTAACCCCCTCTGCAACGGCCTCCGCCATGAGATGGGTATGTCCCATTCCCGAAAAATAAACGATTGCCACTCGTGCCATCTCTGCTTGCCTCGATGGTCGCCTTCCCCATCCTAAACCACACCGTCGCACCGGCTCAACGCTAGCCCTTTGTTGCTAACTATTTTCAAAAATGCGCTTACTGACTATAATGGTCAACAAACGGAGGGATGGGGTTACTTATGGAGGAGCCAGCGCAGGCGCTTGAACGGTGGGCGGTCTATCATCGGTTGCAGGAGTTAGGCATTCCCTGTCGGTGTGTCGCCTACGGACCGCTGGAGATTCAGGTGGAGACGCCCCAGGCGGCGGTACTGGTGTGGAGCGTTGTTCGGCGCATGAGGGGCTCCCGGTGGCAGCAGGTGGACTGGCTCGAACGGTGTTGGCGGTTGCCTCCCTAAGGTATACTGGGGAACGCAAGCGAGCAGACTTGGCGTAACGGGTGCGTCCACGTATTGCCTTTACTCATTTGGGGTGCGAGAAAAATCGCATTGACACAGAGCATATGCTCGGGTTGCTCGCCACGGCGGGCTATCGGGTGGACAGCGACCCGGAGCAAGCGGATTACGTGGTAGTCAACACCTGTAGTTTTATCGAGGCGGCGCGGCGGGAATCGGTACGTACCCTGGTAGAACTGGCGGAGGCCGATAAAAAAATCATTATTACCGGCTGCTTAGCGCAACACTTTCGGGCCGAGTTACTCGAGGCCATCCCTGAGGCGGTCGCTGTTGTGGGTACTGGCGATTACCAGCACATCGTCCAGGTGATTGAACAGGTGGAGCGAGGGGAGCGGGTGTTGCGGGTGAGTGACAAACCCACTTACCTGGCGGATGAAACCGTGCCTCGCTACCGGACCACCTGTGCTCCTGTCGCTTACCTGCGCATTGCCGAAGGGTGCGATTACCGCTGTAGCTTCTGCATCATTCCCCATCTGCGGGGCGACCAGCGCTCCCGTTCGATTGAATCCATCGTCGCCGAGGCCCGCGAGTTGGCTGACCAAGGGGTGCAGGAACTCATTCTCATCTCCCAAATCACCACCAATTACGGCCTGGACCTGTACGGCAAACCCCGCCTGGCCGACCTGTTGTATGCCCTAGGGGACGTGCCGATTCCCTGGATTCGGGTGCATTACAGCTATCCCACAGGGCTGACGCCCGAAGTTTTACGGGCCTTTCGCGATGTCCCCAATGTATTGCCCTACATTGATTTGCCGTTGCAGCATTCCCATCCCGACATCCTGCGGGCCATGAACCGTCCCTGGCAAGCCGACCTGCACGACCGGCTGCTGGACCAGATTCGGGAAACCCTTCCAGACGCGGTGATCCGCACCACTTTTATCGTTGGTTTTCCCGGCGAGACCTCCCAGCATTTCGCCCACCTGTGTCGGTTTGTAGAACGGCACCAGTTTGACCACGTGGGGGTGTTCACCTTTTCCCCAGAGGAGGGAACTCCAGCGGCTCGTTTGCCCAACCAGGTTCCCGAAGCCACCAAACGCCGTCGCCAGCGGGCGCTGATGCAGCGGCAACAGCCCATTTCCCTAGCTAAACACCAGCAGTACGTCGGGCGCGTGGTGGACGTGCTCATCGAGCAGGAAAATCCCCAAACCGGCGTGAAAATTGGCCGCGCCGCGCGCTTTTCCCCGGAAGTGGACGGTCAAGTGTACGTGACAGGTATGGCCTCTCTAGGGGCGATTGTCCCCGTGAAAATCACACACGCCGACGTTTACGACCTGCACGGGGAAGTTGCCCTGCCGTAGCCCTGGCCAAGACCCTAATTGTTTGTTAAAATTTTATGTTGAGATGTTTTAGGTGTGACAAATTAAGGGGTTTTGAATAAATGTCTACTGAGACACCACTTATTGTCATCATTGATGACGACGACCAGTTGAGATTTTTGACCAAGGAATACCTGGAGATGGAGGGCGGGTACAGGGTTCTGACGGCCAAAAACGGTCAAGAAGCTTGGGAGTTATTGAAAGACGTGCATCCAAGTCTTATCGTTTGTGATGTAATGATGCCGGTGATGGATGGTTATGAATTTGTGCAACAGCTCCGGCAACATCCGCGTCTGCGGGCGATTCCCTTGATTTTCCTCTCGGCTAAAGGAGATGTGAGCGACCGAATTATCGGGTTAAATGCGGGGGGCGATGTGTATCTTGTGAAACCCTTTGAGCCGGAGGAATTGCTGGCCCAGATTCGCGCGTCCTTAGCGCGGTTGGGGTGGATGGCCCAAGGGGAACCGTTGGCCCAGGCGACTCCCGATGTTTATCTCACTCCCACAGAGCGGCGAGTTTTACGCTTGGTGGCCCAAGGAATGACCAACCAGCAGATAGCGGACGAACTCAACGTCTCACGGCGCACGGTGGAAAGTCACGTGAGCAATATCCTGAGCAAAGTGGGTCTCCACAACCGCACTGAACTGACCCGCTGGGCCATCAGTCGCCTGAACCTGTAGCGGCAACCTGTTGTGCAAACCACGCAGCGGCAGCGATGTTGGTGCTGGATTGCGCCTGAGCCATCGTGGCCTGCAACAGCGAACTGGTCAAACCTGGCAACACCTGGGAGTTTTCCACACGCTGGTAGCCAGACCCGTGCAAAACAAACAGAAACACCTGCCCGCCCTGGGCATCCATCACCCAGTATTCAGGAATCCCCAGTTCAGCGTAGAGATGTTTCTTCTGGTCCAAATCCGAATCCAAGGTGGTGTCAGCCACTTCCACCACCAACGCAGGTGGCGGCGACTGGTTCAGGTTAATCCGACGTGACTGCTGGTACTGCGGTAAATGCTCGCCCAGGTAAAGGGCAATATCGGGAGCCGCAGCTTGCAACCCTTCTTTCTCCATCAAGCAGCTACCCAAGAGTTTTGCTTTGAGTTCTGGTCTTTGCATGAGCCATGTGCCCAAAATGAGCGAAATAAGTTCTCGCACTTCCGAGTGCAAAATGCCTTCCCATCCCATGTTTTCTACTAGGAGTTGATGGCGATAGAAAAACAGTTGAACGCGCTCGATAGATTCATCATCCCGAACCCGTTGATAGTCATCCCAAGTAGCCGGTCGCCAGTGGGCGTAGGAAGTGGCTGGCTTGCGCTCCAAAAGAATCATCTAACTTTGCACTCTAGAGATGGGAAGTGGACTTTTTCAATTCTACAGCTCAGCCAGGGTTGAACACGCTAGGAGAATTGCTGTGCAAACCACGCAGCGGCGGCGATGTTGGTGCTGGATTGCGCCTGAGCCATCGTGGCCTGCAACAACGAACTGGTCAAACCTGGCAACACCTGGGAGTTTTCCACGCGCTGGTAGCCAGACCCGTGCAAAACAAACAGAAACACCTGCCCGCCCTGGGCATCCATCACCCAGTATTCGGGAATCCCCAGTTCAGCGTAGAGATGTTTCTTCTGGTCCAAATCCGAATCCAAGGTGGTGTCGGCCACTTCCACCACCAACGCAGGCGGCGGTGACTGGTTCAGGTTAATCCGACGTGACTGCTGGTACTGCGGTAAGTTCTCGCCCAGGTAAAGGGCAATATCAGGAGCCGCAGCTTGCAACCCTTCTTTCTCCATCAAGCAGCTACCCAAAAGTTTCGACTTTATCTCTGGATGTCGGATGAGCCATATCGTTAGAATGGCCGACACAAGTTCTCGCACTTCCGAGTGCAAAATACCTTCCCATCCCATATTTTCTAGTAGGAGTTGATGGCGATAGAAAAACAGTTGAACGCGCTCGATAGATTCATCATCTCGAACCCGTTGATAGTCATCCCAAGTAGCCGGTCGCCACTGGGCGTAGGAAGGAATGTTTTTTTTCTCGACAGAAATCATCCTGACTTTTTTCAACTCAACCTCATTCTATGGGCAAGCTGCTTGCGTTTATCAGCGTGAAAACCAACAACGGGACTTTACCCTGCGGCCTAAGGGACGCTTTAGTAAACCTATCTCATGGACTTGGCCCTTGCTTCCCGTTCCAATTCCTGCACCAGTTGTTCCAGGTGACTGCGCTGGGCATGAAAGACTGAGCTACAGAAATGACAGGTCACTTCCGCGCCGTCGTCCTGGTGAATCATGCTCTTGAGTTCTTGGATGCCCAACATCTTCAACGCCCCCAGCACCCGGTCAAAATTGCAGCCGCAGTGGAATCGCACTAGTTGCACCTCGGGGAAAATCACCAAGTCCATATCCCCTAGCAATTCCTGGAATATGTCGCTCAATTGGCGTCCGGCCAATAACAGGGGCGTAAATCCCGACAGCGCTGCCACCCGTGATTCCAGTACCTCAATTAGCTCCTCATTTTGGGCTGACCTAGGCAGAATTTGGAGCAATAGTCCCCCTGCTGCCCGCACTTGCCCACCTTCTAGGAACACGCCAAGCGCTAGGGCTGATGGCGTTTGCTCCGACGTGGTTAGGTAGTAGGCAATGTCGTCGCCCACTTCGCCGGAAACCAACTCCACCGTACTGGCATAGGGGTAGCCGTAGCCATTGTCCCGCAGCACGTAGAGATATCCCTGCGACCCTACCGCCTGTCCCACATCCAATTTCCCCTTGGCATTGGGCGGCAACTCCACATGGGGCTGATCCACATACCCGCGCACCGTGCCGTCGCGACCGGCATCCACAAACACAGTTCCCAGCGGCCCATTGCCCTGGAAGCGAATGTTCACCCGCGCCGACATCCGTTTCATGCTCGACGCCAGCAGCAATCCTGCGCTCATCGTTCGCCCCAAAGCCGCCGTCGCCACGTAGGACAACCCATGTCGTTGCCGCGCTTCCGCCACCAAACGGGTGGTGATGACCCCGACCGCCCGAATCGCACCGCCGGCTGCTGTGGCCCGCATCAACTGATCTACCATCGCCACTTCCTGAACTTTGTCCTTATGATCGTATCGTGTTTACCGGAGAACCGCCGTTGACCGATTTGCCGGACATTGCTACAGTGATCGAGCACGCCCTGTTGCGCCCAGGGATGACCCCGCAGGAGATTGCCGAAGGTTGTGAAATTGCCGACCGCTATGGGTTTCCAGTGGTGTGCGTCTATCCCAGCGCCGTGCGTCAGTGTGTGGAATTGCTCCATCAACGCCGGTGCCAGGTCTGTGCTGTCATTGGGTTTCCCCTGGGAGCGACTACCAGCAGCGTGAAACTTTACGAAGCCATGGAAGCGGTCGAAAACGGCGCCAAGGAACTGGATGTGGTTATTCACTGGGGCTGGCTCAAGGGCGGTGAAACCCAAGCCGTTTACGAGGAAATCGCCCAGATTGTCAACGACACGGGTCAAACGGTCAAGGCCATTTTGGAGATGAGTCAACTGACACCTGAAGAGCAAAAACTAGCGGTGGAAATTTGTCTCGATGCGGGCGTCCATTACCTGAAAACTGGCAGCGGTTGGTTTGGGGGCGCAACGGTGGAACAAGTGGAGTTTTTACGGAAAATGACCCAGCAGCAGGTAGGGATCAAGGCATCGGGGGGTATTAAAACCCTAGAACAGGCCCATGCCCTCTTGCGTGCCGGCGCAACTCGCTTGGGAACCTCCAGGGGCGTGGAACTGGTGCAGCAACAGAAAGAAATGAACACCTGACATGACTGGTGGCTGGGATGCGTTTCAACCAATTGCCTGGGTTGCAACCACACCTGTCAATCAAACCCGTTTTTTGACACTGGCGCGTCATTTCGGGGGAACCATCTGGTGTTCGCCTCAATTGGCAACCCATCCTGATTGCCATGCCTACGGGACATCTTTGCGTGACCACCTGCAGTATCTCTGGGCGGACCATCGAACACTGGTACTGGGGTTGACCCTAGGAGCTGTGGTACGCCTGATTGCGCCCCTGCTGACCGACAAGCAGCGCGACCCCCTGGTGTTATGCATTCCCGAATCCGGCCAATACGTGATCACTGTTTGTGGCGGGCACCAGCGCCAGGGGGATTGGTTATGCCAAGCGATTGCCTCCTGGTTAAATGCCCAAGCCATTATTACCGATGCATCCAGTGCGCAGGGCTTGCCTGGCGTGGACACCTGGGGTCACCCCTGGGGATGGCGCAAAGGTGCCGGTGATTGGACGGCTCTTGCTGGCGCCCTGATTCGGGGGGAACCTGTGCAAGTGGTACAGGAAGCCGGTCAAACCCTGTGGCGACAAGCCCTTCCGCCGCAAGCGCCCCTGCTTTGGACGGACTCACCGGATGCCCATCGCCCCCAGATTTGGATCACGCACCGGCAAGTTAACCCAACGGTTCCCCATGCCATTTGGCATCCGCGGGTATTGTGGGTTGGCGTTGGTTGCGCGCGCGGGACCCCCGCCTGGGTCATCCAGCAGGCCATTGCCCAGGTGTTTGCCGAACACGCCCTCGCCTTGGACGCCATTGCCGGTCTGGCCAGCATTGACATCAAACAGGACGAAGCCGGTCTGGTAGCCCTCTGTCAAAACCAGGGGTGGCCGTTGCGCACGTTTCCGGCTGACCAGTTGCGAGCGGTTGCTGTCCCCAATCCCTCGCCGGTGGTAGCTCAAGCTGTGGGCACTCCAAGCGTTGCCGAAGCCGCCGCTGTTCAAGCCGCCCAAGGCCCCCTGCTTGTGCCCAAACAAGTTTTGGACAACGTCACAGTGGCCGTCGCTTTGGCTCCCCAGGAATTCCTGGACCGCCAAGGTTATCTGTATCTGGTTGGCGCTGGCCCTGGCGACCTCAGTCAACTCACGCCTGCAGCCCGCTGTGCCCTGGCCCACGCCGATGTGGTGATTGGCTACCGGTTGTACTTGGAATTGCTAGCGCCGCTCAAGCGACCTGGGCAAATTTGGGAAGCCTATGGAATCGGGCAGGAAACCGAACGCGCCCAGCGAGCCATTGACCTGGCCACATGGGGATTAACTGTAGCGGTGGTTTCTTCCGGTGACAGCGGCATTTATGGCATGGCCGGTGTGGTGTTGGAGTTACTGCACCACCAGCAACACCAACCATTGCGCAACCGTGTCCAGATTGTGCCAGGGATTTCGGCCTTACAAGCGGTGGCGAGTCGGGTTGGCGTGCCCTTGATGCAGGATTTTTGCGCCATTAGTCTCAGCGATTTACACGTGCCTTGGGAGACGATTGCCCATCGCTTAACCCAGGCCGCCCAAGGGGATTGGGTCACTGTTCTTTACAACCCCTGTTCCTCCCAACGCACCTGGCAATTACCAGCGGCGCAGGCCATTTTTCTCCAGCATCGGGACCCCAAAACGCCGGTGGCGGTTGTGCGCCAAGCCTATCGTTCCGATGAACAAATCTGGCGGTCGGATTTAGCCCATTTCACCCAGTTGCCGGTGGATATGTTTTGCACGGTCATTATTGGCAACCGGCGCAGTTATTGGAGCGATTACGGCCTGATTACGCCTCGGCGCGAGCCACCAGAACCGCCCCATTTTGCCCCCCAAACCCAAAACTCAAATTCAGGATAAATTGCAAAGGTCGCTCTTGTTTTTGACGCACAAAGTTACCTGGAAACGCAGGCGTATGCAGCCCCACACAAGGGGGTAGGGTTTGCGTTTGCAGCGCCAGTAGGGAAAAGATGATATTCACCATTCCAGCGGCTCCCAACGTATGGCCCGTCGCCCCTTTCGTTGCCAGGATGGCCACTGACTCTGGAAAAAGCTGCTGGATGATCTGCATCTCGCGCCGGTCGTTGTGAAGGGTTCCCGTCCCATGGGTATGAATGGCATCGCAGGCTTCCAGGGGCACACCACTCATGGCAAAACAGTTGTGAATCGCTTGCATCGCCGCCGTCGTATCGGTGCTCGGAGCAACGGGGTTATCGGCATCGCAGGTGCATCCCCAGCCCTTGATGAATCCATATTTGCCCGTCACCTGTTCACTTGCCTCAAGCAGGAGCACGCCGGCGGCTTCACCTAGTACTAAACCCTGGCGTTTGACGTCGAAGGGGAAACAGCCGTCCCTTGCCAAAACTCCCATTTGCCGAAATCCCGCCAGCGTCAGGGGTGTGATTGCCGCATCCACCGCTCCCACAATCGCCCGCGTGCAATAGCCCTGGCGCAGCCACTCCACCGCCGTTGCCACTGCCCAGACCCCCGAAGCACAGGCCGCCATGGGCGCTGCGACCCAACTTTTGGCCCCAACTTTCGCAGCCACCCAGCTCGCCCAACTCCCATGCAAATGGTCAAGCCACTGGTGCAGGTCCTGGCGTTGCCCTGATAACCACTGCTCCCAGCGCGCCTGTTCTCCTCGGCTCGAGCCAATCACCACGCCACAATCAAGCAACGGCAACTCCCAGCCTGCATCCTGTAATGCTTCCGTAAGTGCAGCGAGTAAGAGCGTGCGTGGGTTGGTTGGTTGTGATGTGACCAGCGCCAAGGGTGCAGGGGGCACCTGGGCAAACGGTTGCTGTACTTTGATGGGGCAATGTCCAGCCAGCAGATGGTGCCAGCCGGTGAATTTATCCCACCCCAGGGCTGAGACCAACCCCATGCCCACCACCGCAATCATGAGCGTCGCAGTAAAAAGCGATAAACCGGTAATCCCCGACGCAATACTGACAGTTCCCGCTCCGTTGGAATGCCGAGGGGATTTTCCGGTAGGAATTCACCGGCAACAACAAAAGCAGGATGCTGGCGAAAGTAGTCAAACATTTCTAGAGCCACTTCCTGCACATCCGACTGCAAAAAGACATCTCCCCCTGGTTGCAAATAACGGGCAATCGTAGCGACTAATTCTGGCTTGACAATCCGACGTTTTT